>JAGQHH010000199.1 GCA_020431945.1 Cyanobacteria bacterium HKST-UBA02
CAGGCGGGCTCTTGAATGCCACCACGCGCTTTGCGTCCTCGCCTTCGCGCTCCAGGAACTCTGCCACATCCATGAGAGCGAAACGCCGCCAGCCCTGGGCACCCATGAGCAAGTCCGTGGCAAGCGGAGCTTTCGGATTCGACTTGTCCAGATACACATGAGCATCGGCAAGATCTTTCACTTCGGGCTCGAGATAGACCATCACCGGCAGGTGTGGTGCTTGCTCGCGCTTTTCGATCATCTCCAGGACGCTGTCATCGGTGACGGTCAAACCAACCATAGTGGCTACAGGATTGCCATTATCATCGGTGGCTTTGACAGTGACCTTGGCATTGTCCCCGGGGACATAGGATTTCTTCTCGGCTTTGATGCTGAGCTTCACTTGCTTTGCCGGCTCCCGGAAGATCAGGCGCTCGGCAAGGGGCGTCCCGGCACTGTCGTAAGCTGTGACAGTGAGAACGCCGTCCACATCGGCAGGGATATCGAACGATATTGATTTGAGGTTGGCACCACCATCGAGATCGATCTTTTTGTCCGCGAGCTGAACTTCGCGCTTCGCGATTCCGACCCGAACCGCCTTTTCAGATCCACCGATTTTCACGGTCACCGGCTCATTCTTGCCATAGACTTCTCTGTCAGCACGGATGATAGCGCCGCGGCTCTTCACCGCCGGTAGAGGATATGTGGTTTTGATACCGGCAGGCTCGGCAATGCTGAGGAAATATTCCTCGCCCTGCTCGGGCACGAACTCGAACCGCCCGCGCCCTTCGTGCTCGGTGCGGAAATCAGCCACTTTCGAAGCAGAAGATCCGCGCTTGACCATGACACTGCCAGCCAGATCGGCAGGCTTGCCGTTGGGCTGATTGGCCTGGACATAGACCCGATTTTTATAGCCAGCGACCAGATCGCCGCCCTCGGGAAAGAGTTGGAGATCCACCGTCTGCAAAAGAATCGGAATAGTCTTGGTAGCGGTCTCCACCACGCCGCCGTCTTCGATGACGAGAGCCAGGGTGCCTTCACCACGAGGGATGTCCGCGGGCAGATCGAAGCTCACCCGGCAGAGTCCCTTGCTATCGACGGTCGAGACACCGCCGTCCACGGTCATACCGTCCACCCGGGCGGTGACTGTCACTCTGGCACCTTCCGGGACACCGCCCTCGGCACGTTTCACATCGAGAGTAGCGTTGACTTTCTCGCCCGGTCCGTAGCCGTCCCTGAGGAAAGTGATCTGGGACTTGAGCCGGGGAGCCCGGTAAGCGCGGATATCGAACTTGCGCGTGGCCGGCGCATAGCCGGTCATAGGATAAGAAGCGTGCAGGGTGTACTCGCCGCCGGCCTGACCGTCGGGCACTTCCCAGGCGAAGCCCCAGACTCCGTTGTCGGTGTTGCACATTCCGGAGGTGATGGTGTCTCCTTTCGGCCCCTTGATCTCGATGGTGGCGGCGACCGTGCTCTTGATCGGTTTGTGACCTGCTGCATCGAGCATCACTCCCCGGGCGTATACCTTTTCACCAGCCTTATAAATCGGCTTGTCGGTGCTCACCATGGTGAGATAGCGCTCGGCGCCTCCAAGGCTCTCGGAAGTCGCTCTTGTCGACTTTGAATTCGACTTCTCTTTAGCCCCGGTCTTTCCGGCAGTGGCCGGTGTCTTGCCGGTCCCGGCGGCTCCCGCCTGCATGCCGGGCAGATTCTGACCGAATGCCAGAAAAGACCCTACAAGCGCCACAGCAATACCTTCTCGAATGTATGGGCGAGACATATGCACTCTCCTTGACTTCGCCAACGTCCTTCTGGCAATTTAGCGCCGATCCTAACAAAATGGATCGGGGTTATTCATGGAATTCACCCCGGCTGTCCTCTAGAAAGACTTCTCCAAGATTAAGGCAAATTCGGGCAAAATACCTGCCGACAGGACTTTTACGGCGAAGCGCTCCCCTCGGCATCCACCCGCCTATCGAAGTCACGCTTGAAAAACCACTCGATCGAGCTTATATCGTCACACTCATCCAGACACCGGTGAACAAGCTTCGGAACTTCTTCATTTATATTGCGATTCCGGCGGCCTATAATGCTGGCAAAAAAGCCGACCGCCTTCTCGATCCAGGCGGTCCAGAGATCAGGCTCGTTCTCGTCACCGGGACGTAATCCACAAACGAAGCAATACTTCTCGTTATCGAAGTCGAAGTTGAAATACCAGCCGAAGTCTTCACTGCCCGGCTCAGAATCGCATGCGAAACCGCGCCTGGTCAGCTCCTCGATCATCCAGCCGCAGAGCTCTCGTCCCGGCATCTCCGGCTCCTCGCCTTCGCGCTCAGCGGCATCAAGAACAGGCACGAATTTCGACGCCTGGAAAGTCACTACAGTTCTGATGCCATCACTCATGATGTCCTACCGCAAAGCGAACGTTTCGCTCATGGCTTTGAAGGCGGGCTCGAACTTATCTTTCTGAGAATCTGCCACCATTCCCACATGGATAAAGTAAGACTTCTCACCGAAAAGAATCACCTGATAAACATACATCTTGTCGTCGGTGCGGCTGTCTTTCCCCTGTGCCGCTATGACATAGCCTTCGAGACCGGCATATTTCACCGGCTCCACCGAATCGGCGCTGGCCTCTTTCACGCCTTGTGTTTGACCGAGCCGCTCGAGACAGAACTCTTTCCTCCCGGACATCTGAGGCTGGAAGAAAGATTCACCGACAATATAAACAGGCTCCTCCGGCTTTGTAGCGGGAAATTTGCCGTCTTGTGTGAACAGAAGCGTGTTCTGCAATCTTCTGGCAAGCTTGAAAGGAGCCTTCGCTTCCACGGAGAAATTGAGATTCTCCATCACATCGACTTTCGATGACTGATCCCAGGTCACGCTCGATACACATTCTTTGAGCCGGTCGGACAGCTCATCGCTAAACTCTTCCGGAAATACCGCCACCACCAGAACAGTCTCTTCCGGGCTGCCGAAGACCATGATCCATTTCTTGAAGACGGCTTGCTTCGCCTCCACCAGGACACCCTTGCATCCGGAGACCTGGACATCCTCCTTGCTAAGCATGTTCATGCCTTTGAGAGCGAGCCTGTCCTCGGTGAACCCCTCGAGGATCTTGTCTATGGGTGCAGGCATCTCGGTCACCATGACCGATGCTGACATGTCTTTCAATATATAGCCATTGAAAGAAGGAGCTTGCTCGAAGCCCTCCGGCTTCACCAGGCTTACCCTGGTGCCTTTTACCCGCGCTGCTGACTCGGTCGTGCCCCCGGATGTGCTATCGATCTGGCTATCAATCTGGCCATCGGGCTGAGCCAATACCACAGGCGAAACAAAAGATAGAGCGGCTGCGGTGGTAAGAAAAAGCAGAGTCTTGAGGCTGGTCATCTGGTCTACTCCGAAAAATCAAAGTTTAGCACTCAGAGAACCCCGGGATATCTTCGGAACAGATCAAGCAGAAGCACGATAACAGCCAGGTCGGTGAAAAGACCGTGGGTGAGGGCGGTGGTCAGTATGGAGCCGCTGCGCCGGTAGACCAGAGCCAGGAAGATGCCATAGAGCGCCAGCTTGAATGTCGCCAGCTCCGCGAAGCCCGGGAAAAGAACCAGACGGAAGATCCAGTAGTGAAAAAAGGCATAGGCGAGGGAAGACCAGATGAGGCCGAAGTGCTTCATCGGATGCGGCATCGCATCGAGCTTGTTGAGGACGCAGCCTCGCCAGTAGAGCTCCTCCACCAGCGGATTTACCAGAATGACATAGAGGCTCAGGGGCCAGAAGATCTCCTTGCAATAACCGAGACGGATCAGAAGAGCCAGCACCGCATCGTTCGAAAGCAAAATCGGTCCGAGGATCTCATAGACCAGAAGAGCCAGGACAGAGAATGCTATCGCTCCAAGCAGAATGAAAAGAACACCGCGGCGGCTGGGAAGCTTCCAGGTATCGAGCCAGTGTTTGCGAGAAAGATAAATCGTCGGTGCCAGGCAAAGACCGTGATAGAAAACGAAAGTCCAGACCACGTTTTTGATCACATAAAGACCGAGCCACATGGAGAGGCTCGGCATCAAGGTCCAGGAAAGAAAGGCGAGTAGACCGGCAAGCCCGGCGGCAGAGCTGCCGTCGCCACTTCTATCGCCGGTATCGAATGGTCCCATAGTCTGTAAAAATATACCTCAAGAAAGGAGGTAGTGGCAGATGTGGAAAAATACCGGGGCGGCAAAGCAGATCGAGTCCACCCTGTCGAGAACACCGCCATGTCCGGGAAGAATGGCGCTGTAATCTTTGATGCCCTGGTCTCGCTTGATCGCCGAGAGGACCAGATCTCCTCCGGTACCCAGGACTGCCATCAAAGTCGCGATTGCACCGGCGGTGGCAGGATCGAAGGGTGTCAGCCAGTGACAGGCGGCGCCGACGAGACCAGCCAGGATCACACCACCGGCGAAGCCTTCCACTGTCTTGCCCGGGCTCACCGAAGGGGAAAGCTGATGGCGACCGAAGAGCCTGCCCACCGTGTACTGGAGGACATCGGAGAACTGTACCACTAACATGAAAAAGCAGAGAAGCTTCATGGCACCGGCCGACCCCGCATAGCCACCAGCCGGCTCGAGAGTGAGAATCGCCGGAGCGTAGCTAATCAGATAGATACAGAGCAGAATACACCAGTTGAGCCTGGCGACTCGCGAGAGATACTCGCGATTGTCTCCGCGCAGAGCCGAAAGCAACGGGATGGCGAGAAGCGCCACCACCGGAATGAAAAGAGTAAACAAACCGAACCAGTTCATCGCTACGAAAAAGTATTGCAGTGGCAAAACCACCCAGAAGACCGCCAGAAGACACGGGTGATCGGCTCTGCTGGTCTGACTGATCGACAAAAACTCTCGCAGAGCAAGCAAAGAAGTGACGGCGAAAAGTGTAATGGTAGCGAGCTTGCCCACCATGAGACTGACGGCGAAGAGACTGATTAGAACCCACCAGGTCTTGTTTCGCTCGTTGAGATTGGCGACGATCTCCTTCTGCTTCTCTCCGTTGACCCTGAGTCGCAAGATAAGACCGACTGCGGTGCTACTGCTCACCACTGCCAGAAAGATGGCGATTACTTTCAATAACCCCTGATCGATCATTACTGCGTTCATGCTGCTCGGCACCTCTCCAGCTCTTGCCTGGCGCGGGCTACGAAATCACCTTTGCTCTCGCCGGGCATCAATCTCATGGGGGTCCCGAAGCTCACCGAGCAGATAAGAGGAATCGGCAGAGATTGTCCCTTCGGCAGGGCTCTGTTGGCATTATGTATGAACGCCGGGACCAGCTCGATATCGGGTCGGCGCCTGGCAATATGATAGAGACCGCTCTTCAGCTCGGCGATCTCGGGGCCTTCGGAGCGACCGCCCTCCGGAAAGATAATCACCGAATGACCTCTATCGAGCTCTTCGATAACCAGGGTAATGGGATTGTTGTCTCTCGAGATATCATGCCTTTCGATCATGATGGCGTGAAATAGATGGCCCGCCACCCAGCGACGAAAGACATTGCTGCACCAGTAATCGGCGGCGGCAGCAGCTACGGTATTGCGTCGCAACTCCACCGGAAGCACCGACCATAGAAGTAAGAAATCGAGATGGCTCGTATGGTTGGAAAAATAGATCCTGGGCTTCTCCTGGCTCGCGACATCCGGGCAGGTCTCGGTCAAACCGAAGACTCGCCGGGCGATACCAGCCGACAGCTCGGTCAGGTGCCGCCCTCGAGAGAACGAACCAGTCTCGATCCTCTGCGAATACATGTCATGACACCTCCGAGAAAAACTATTACCAGAGATACGAAAAGTGTTTTATAGAAGCCGAATACCATAAGCTCGACTCCCGAGAGAAGACAGCCTGTTGCTATGACGAGCATGCGATGTTGCTTGGCCATCGGTCCACCGAAGTCTTGATCGAGACCACTGGCAGCTCCGAAGATTCTGATGTATGCCGTCATGGCAGCTACAAGCGCCGAGGCCCAGCCCAGAGAATGGCCCAGAGCTCCAGCACCGCAGGCGAAACCACAACAGACAAAGATCACACTGTCCGAGATTCGATCCGGGAAGTCGTTGAAAAAGGACCCGGACGGCGTGGCATGGCCTCCCTCCACCGCCATGATTCCGTCCAGGAGGTTGCAGGCGAGCCTGGCGCCGATACAAACAGCCGATAGTAAAAGAAGCAGGACTGCCTCGAGATTATCGACAGAAGGAGCGAAAAGCATACACAAGCCGGCAGCCGCAGAGAACAATACGCTGCCTATGGACACTGCGTTGGGGCTTACACCGAGGCCCAGGAGAGTTCTGGCTGCGGCTTGGGCAAGAGTGCTGGATCGACCGATTACGGGACGTCGCTGTTCTGTGGCGGGGCTTTTCATGGGATCGATTATCGATCGCCACTACGAAGGCTTTATCTAACGATCAACAGTTCGGGAACTGATAGCGGAGTGACCGATCACTGATTCTCATGCTGGCGCATTTTCTGAACCCGCAAGAGAACAGAGTAGGCCCGGGAAGAAGGACCTTTTCCGAGAATGAGATGACACTGGAAGGGGACTTTGTCCGGATCTTTCTGGTCATCGAATGGGGTGAGCTCGTAGCTGAGCTTGCATGAACGAATCAACTCGTCGATATTGATCGAGAGAAAATTTCCCCGTGACCCACCGTAGAAATGAGGAAGACAGAACGGCGACACTTCGTGATAGAGAATATGGAAAAGCTCCCGGATACTGAAGGGCGAGCGCCCCAGAATGACAGCCTTTTCGTAGACGTGCTCGGCACTCCAGTCGTACTCCAGATAGAGATCGGCCATTGCAGACCAGACCCGGACCCGCCAGACATCGACTTCCACGGCCCGGGCCTTCTCCTCCAGGATGTCTGTATCTTTATCTTCCATACTCTTTATCGTCCATACTCTTTATCTTCCATACTCTTTTACAAGGGCATCCCGCAACTCGACTACGTCCTTGAAGTAATTGTCGGTTTTCTTGTAATGAGGGACTACCTTGTCCAGGGCGTCCTTGGCAGTGTTCAGATAAGTCTGGCGCATCTCCGGAGTGACGCCTGGCTTCTTGCAGAGAGCGATGGAAGTATGAATGAGGAGCTTCAGGCTTTCGAGGGTGCTGAAACGATCCGGTCCCTGGGTCTTGAGCCGCCAGTCGAAAGCGAGCTTATAGCTCTGCCGGGCTCTGACCAGATCCTTGTTGAACGCCTGGAT
>JAGQHH010000200.1 GCA_020431945.1 Cyanobacteria bacterium HKST-UBA02
GTGTTCTCGTAGAGCCGCCGATTATACCGGTCTATATCGACCAGCCTGTATCTGCCACTGGCACCAGTTTCGGTATCAGCTATCGTGCTTACTCGGGAAAGAACAACCACATCATCCTGGCGCTCGAGTCCGGTTTTTACAGGCAGAGCCTTCAGAGTCAGCGGATCTCGGAACTGAACACCGACTCTAACCTCTCGTCCGGGCTCCGGTAGTCCCACCGAGAACAACATCGAATTTTGTTGATCGGCGCTAGCACCGGGACGGCTGTCGTCCCACCAGAGCGCCCCACCGTCTTCTCCAAGAAGAACGAATTGAATCAGGAAATCACTGTCTTTCTCGAGTCTCTCGAATGAGAGCCTGCCGAATATCGCCCTGTCACCGGGATGATACTGCCAGCTTATATCGCTGACTTTTGCTATCGTGCCCACAAGAATCGGCTCGGCAAGCTGCGGAATCATCTTTTCCTCCGCTGGAGAGTCCGAGTAGATCGGTCTCTCACTGAGGATCCAGCGTACCCCGGCCGGATCGAGGCTGGAAGAGAGAGGCAGGGAATAATCAACTTTGAACTTGTCTATATTGGCTCCTGAAGCCCTGGCATAGCTCACGAACCGGTCCGGGAAGACAGCGTTGAGATAACGGATATCGAAGATGCCGTTGACGATATTCTGGTTGGGCTTGAAGAGATGCGGTCCAAGAGCCAGCATCCGACCGCCGGCGGCTTTGATTTTGGAGATGGGCTCGACGAGATTGAAATCGAAGCTTTCTCTCACCGGCAATGCGCAGGCAGAAGGCAGCATCTGCGCAGCAATATTGAGCGTCACCAGAAAAATAGCGGCAACCGGCAGAATACGCCGAAAAAATACGAGACCAAGAAGAGTGATACAGATGGCGACAGCGGCTCCAATCAATACCATCCAGTCGATCCGAGTAAGCTCCAGCCCCGCAGTAGCGAGATCGCATCGAAAAAGGAGCGGGGAGATACCGCTTGCTATGAGAGCCGGACGGGTAGCGGCTATCGCCAGACAGACAGGGATTACCAGAGAAAGCGCCAGCTTGAGCTTCAAGCGGCCGGCAAGCACAGCATCGAAGCCGGCTGCGCCCAGGAGACAGAGGAGCAGTAGGAGAACCGGCACGAAATAGCTGGGAACAAGGGCATTGAACGGCTGATGATAGAAAAGCTGCTCCAGAGGAGGGAGCTTGCAAGCTATAAAAACAGTCGCGATAGTGGTGAGCATCACCGCACGCCAGATCTTCTCCCGAAACAGCAAGAATGAGAGAGGCATGAATGCCAGCAGCACCGGTCCAAGAAATGGGCTTGCCCCGCTGAATCCGGGCTGAGCTAAATTGAGAAGCAGAGAGTCCCACTTCATATAGGCGGTTCCCGCCGCCGCGAATTTATAACTCTCGCTGTTGCCGACCAGCTCCAGAAAGGGCAAAAGGACAGGGGCCGACAGAAAGGCTCCAAGAATTCCGGAAAGAACGAACCAGCCTGCTGAAGCTCTCAAATGCTGGCGGTCAGGCACAAGAAAGAAATAGAGCAGTGAAGCCATGCTCAAGCCGCCAATCGATATCTCCGGATGACTGGATACGACAAGAAAAGAGGAAATGACCGCAACCAGAAGCGAATTCTTGAAACCCGGACTGGCAGCCAGCCTGATGAAAGCATAAAAAAGCAATGGATAGAGACAGTAACCGCTTCCCAGAAGCTCCAGATACCACTGGTTGTATGGACAGAAAGCCAGACCGAGAGAAGCCAGCATTGCCGCCGGAACGCCCAGACCTAGAGAGCGCGCCAGAAGAAAGCCCCCGCCGGCCAGCACCAGGAGCTGGAGAACCAGGACGAGATTATAACCATAGAGATCCGGTGAAAGCAGTAGAGGAAGATAGAGGGGCGAAAGAACCGCAGCCTGGGGATCGGCCAGAAGCGGCGCTCCCAGACCCGAGAACGGGTTCCAGAGCGGGATCTCTCCGGCACGCCAGAGAGCCGCCGCCATGAGATGGTAGGGTGCCATGAATAGTATGGACCCTTCTTCGATCCCGACAGGAGGCGACGATTTGAATCCATGGTAGAGCGAGTCCCATAAAGGGATCATGTCTACCCGGGAGATAGATGCACCGGCAAAGACTGTCTGCCAGAATCGGATCAGCACTACCAGCAATACTACAGCGAATCCCAAGAACGAAAGCTGACGCGGGGTCAGCTTTTCATCGGGATCAGCAGTCTCGGTCTCGATCAACTAAATCTCAGACAGCGGTCTCCAGACGCACGGTCCTGTCTATGCGCTCGGCTACTTCCACCGGACCGTCCCGGAAAGGCCGGGTGGAGACGAAGCGGGCATACTGGCAGAAGATCGCGCTCCAGAAGGCGATCACACCGGCAGCGGTGAGGACGCATGCGACAAATTCCATACCGGAAAGAGCCTCCCAGGAGATGAGATGCACCACCATCGCCACCAGCAACAGTGCGATGGATGCGATCGTCGATACCCGCAGCTTCTCGCTCCAGAAAGCCGGTCCCATGAGAACGCAATTGTGATGCAGGAGTTTGAAGAAAGAATATGAGCTCGGACCATGGTAGCGGCTCTCGGGCTCGTAATAGACGAAGCTCGTCAGGGCATCGATTCGATCGAGGAGCTTGACGAAATGGCTGTTCCGGTCCGGCGCCGCCAGATACTGGTCGACAACATCCCGAGAGATGAGCGCGAAGGAGCCATAATCGAGACTGTCAGGAAGCCTGGTGTAGACGGGAAGGAGCTTGCGGACAGCGGCATCGGCAAGACACCGGGCGATGGAATCGCGCCGCCTTGTTTTGACCGCCAGAACAATGTCGCTTCCTTTCCTGGCTTTACTGAGGAGGCTGCCGATACACTCCGGGGGATCTTGCAAATCGGCGTCCATGA
>JAGQHH010000201.1 GCA_020431945.1 Cyanobacteria bacterium HKST-UBA02
GCTCGCCCCACGTGGACAAGAAGTCGCGGGAGCATTTCGAGATCCGTGTTCATAAAAGACTGATCGACATCAACGATCCGACGCCCACCACCGCCGATGCTCTCATGAGACTCGATCTGCCGGCCGGTGTCGATATCGAAGTCAAACTCTAAAAAATCCGAGGATAGCTAACCATGACAGTAGGTTTGTTGGGCAAGAAAATTGGCATGACTCAGGTCTTCGATGACCAGGGTCTGGCCATACCCGTGACTGTGGTGAAGCTTGGCGAGAATATCGTCACCGCCACCAGAACCAAAGAAAAACACGGTTATACCGCCGTCCAGGTTGGTGGCTTCACCGTCAAGGACGCCAGGCTGAACAAGCCTGAAGCCGGTCACCTCAAGAAGCAAGAGCTTCCCAGCCTGAAGCCCCTCAAAGAATTCCGCGTCAAAGACACCGCTTCTTATAAGGTAGGCGAGCCGGTACCCGTGGAATCGATTGTCAAAGACGGAATGCTCGTCGACGTGCGCGGCAGCTCCATCGGTAAAGGCTTCCAGGGCACCGTCAAGCGTTACGGCGCCGGCCGCGGTCCCATGAGCCACGGCTCCAAATTCCACCGCTCCATGGGCTCCATCGGCGCCGGCACCACCCCCGGTCGCGTCTTCCGAGGCGTAATGATGCCGGGACAGATGGGCAACGAGAATGTCTGCAATCGCAAACTGACAGTCGTCAGAGTCGATACCGAAAAAGGTCTCCTTCTTGTAAAGGGCGCTGTGCCCGGAGTAGAAGGAGGTCTTCTTGTTATTACCCCCTCCAAGACCAAGTGGAACTGACCAGGTGGAACTGAAAAGGGATTAGCCTGCAAAGCAAATAGAGAGATAAAGAAATGACTTCCACACAAGTACTAGATTTGAAAGGGAAAAAGGTCGGCGACGTCGATCTCGAAGATTCCGTTTTCGGAATCGAGCCCTCTCAGGGACCGCTGCACCAGGCTGTTGTCCGGCAGCTCTCCAACGCCAGAAGCGGCTCCGCCAGCTCCAAGACCCGCTCCGAGATAAGCGGCGGCGGCGCCAAGCCCTGGCGTCAGAAAGGCACTGGCCGCGCCAGAGCCGGCTCCTCCCGCTCGCCTCTCTGGAGACATGGTGGCGTCATCTTCGGACCGAAACCGAGAAGCTATTTCCAGTCGATGCCCAGAAAGATGCGCCGGGTCGCCGTGCGCTCCGCCCTTTCGGCCCGCCGCGAAGAGCTCATCGTCGTCAAAGACTTCGATTCCATCAAAGAGCCCAGGACCAAGGCATTCGCCTCGGTGCTCAAGGACCTGTCCCTGAGCGATTCCAAAGTTCTCCTGGTCCTGGACTTTGCCTGCGACAACTGCAAGACCGTGCAACTCGCCGCTCGCAACATCAAAGGCTTGAAAGTGATTCACGCCGACAATCTCAACGTCAAGGATCTCCTCGAGTACGATTCGATCCTGACCACCGAGCGCACTCTCAAGAGCATCAACGAAAAGCTCAAGACCGAGAAGAAGGCCGCTCCTGAGAAAGCCGAGAAGCCGAAAGCCAAGAAGACCGAAAAGGCTGCCGTCAAAGAGAAGAAGGCACCGACTGTGAAGTCTAAAGAGCCCAAGGAGAAAGCTCCGAAAGCCGCCAAAGCTCCTAAAGAGCCCAAGGAAGCTAAAGAGCCCAAAGCTGAGAAGGAAGGCAAGAAAGCCGAAGCCAAGAAAGCTCCCGCCAAAAAGCCTGCCGACAAGAAAGATTCCAAAAAGAAGTAGGTTACTGAAATGGACAAGCGATACTCCCAGATAATTCACAAACCGATTGTCACCGAGAAATCGGCGCAGATGGCTCTCAATGGCCAGTACACCTTCGAGGTGTCCAGAGACGCCGGCAAGGTGGAAATCAAAGATGCCCTGACCCAGCTCATCAAAGAGCTCTATCCGGGTAACAACTCTGAAGTAGTCAATGTCAACACCAGCGCGACAAGAGCGAGATTCTCTCGCCGCAAGCGCCACGGTCGCATGCCCAAAGACGGCAAAAAGGCGATCGTCACCATCAGCGGTGACCCGCTCGATTTCTTCGAAGCGTAAGGCCAGGGTTATCAATTAAAGGACAAGAGTCATGCCTATCCGTAAAGTCAATCCAACATCCGCCGGTCGAAGAAATATGTCGATGTACGATTTCTCGGACATCACGACCAGCAAACCGGAAAAGACTCTCCTTCAGCCGAAGAAGAGACATGCCGGACGCAACAACCTCGGTCGCGTCACCGTTCGTCACAGAGGCGGCGGTCACAAGCAGAAGTACCGGGTCGTCGATTTCAAACGCAATAAATTCGATATCCCCGGCACCATCAAGTCCATCGAATACGATCCCAACCGCAATACGCGCATCTGCCTGGTCGTCTACAAAGACGGCGAGAAGCGCTATATCCTCGCGCCGCTGGGAATCAAGGTCGGCGACCAGGTAATGAGCGGCACCAAAGCCGAAATCCAGATCGGCAACGCTCTTCCTCTGCGCAATATCCCCCTGGGTACCATGGTCCACAACGTGGAAATGACCATCGGCAAGGGAGGCCAGCTCGGCCGCTCCGCCGGCGCCCAGATTCAACTTCTTGCTAAAGAAGGCGATATGGCCACCCTCAGACTGCCCTCCGGCGAAATGAGAATGGTCCGCCTTGATTGCATGGCCACCATCGGTCAGCTCG
>JAGQHH010000202.1 GCA_020431945.1 Cyanobacteria bacterium HKST-UBA02
CGCGCTACCCCTGCGCCACGTCCCGCCGGCCCTGCTTTCTTGGCAGGCCATATGGCGACATTATAGTACATTGGTACAATCACTCGTGAATTTACCCGCAATTTGCATTCATACATAAAGGAATCCTGAGATTACTGACACGACCCCCGGCCCCAGATCGGCATTTACGCTGGATCCTGCCCATTTATTCCCCTTCGAGCTCGATCAATTCCAGCTCCAGGCCATCGCCTGTCTCGAAGCCGGCAAGAGCGTCGTGGTCTGCGCTCCCACCGGGTCCGGCAAGACGGTGATCGCCGAGTATGCAGTGGAAGTAGCCCTGGCCAGCAATAAGCGCTGCTATTACACCACTCCCCTCAAGGCTCTCTCCAACCAGAAGCTTTTCGACCTCAGGCGAAAGTACGGGGAAGACAAGGTCGGCCTGCTCACAGGCGACCAGTCCCTGAATCGCGACGCACCGATAGTGGTGATGACCACCGAGGTGTTCCGCAATATGCTTTATGGCACCGTACTCGGTGACGTCAGTCGAAACCTCAGGGATGTCTCCTGTGTCGTTCTCGATGAATGCCACTATATGAACGATGCGGAAAGAGGCACCGTCTGGGAAGAATCGATTATCTATGCGCCGGTGGATATCCAGCTGGTGGCATTGTCCGCCACCGTGGCCAATGCAGAGGATCTGACCACCTGGATAGATGAGACCCATGGTGCCACCGAGCTCATTTCCTCGGATTTCCGACCGGTGCCCCTGCGCTTCCACTATTTCGGCGAGCGGCGGATCTATCCGCTTCTCAGTCCGGGAGGCGGCGTCAATGCGCAGCTCAAGAGCAGATTCGGGAAGGGACGCTACCGGCCCAGACCGATGAAGAACCGCCGTCATTCGCAGTTCAATACGCATCCCGGTGACGTGCTCGGCACTCTGTCGGCGCGCAATATGCTGCCGGTGATTTATTTCCTCTTCTCGCGACGCGGCTGCGAAGAGGCTATGAAGCGTGCCTCCGGCATTCCGCTGGTGTCCGATCAGGAGCATGCCAGACTGAAAGTAGCAATCGAGGAGCTCACCACCAACAATCCGAACCTCCGCAATCATCCTCATATCGAATATCTTCTCGAAGGAATGGCGGTTCACCACGCCGGCATGTTGCCGAGCTGGAAAGGAGTCGTTGAAAAGCTCTTCCAGGCCGGGCTTCTCAAGGCTGTTTTCGCCACCGAAACCCTGGCTGCCGGGATCAATATGCCGGCGCGATCGACAGTGATAAGCTCGCTCACCAAGCGGGCCGATGAGGGGCATCGCAGCCTCACTGCCTCGGAATTCCTCCAGATGTCCGGGCGGGCCGGGCGTCGGGGCATGGACGAGGTCGGTCATGTGGTGGTGCTCAACAATGTATTCGAGCCGGTGGAAGATGCCGCCAGGCTCGCTACTGCTCCGGCCGATCCGCTCTCCAGCCAGTTCACGCCTTCCTATGGCATGGTCCTCAATCTGCTCGAGCGGCATACTATCGAAGATGCTCAGGAGCTCATCGAGAGGAGTTTCGGACAGTTCGTCACCAATCAGCAGCTCGAGCCCATGTTCGTTCAGCGCATGCAGTGGGAGGCTGAGCTCGACAAGCTGAAAGAGCCTCTCTGCCCGGACGAGATCGGTGACCTGGGACTTTATGCCAAGCGGCTCGAGGCCATACGAGCCAAGCACAAGCAGCTCAAGCAAATGGAAAAGGGTCTGAGTGGCGGCAGCAATCGTGTACCGCATGGTAGACGGGCACGCTCCAAGCGAAAGGCGCCGGAGACGCCGCCGGTGGCCACCGATGAAGTCAAAGATGCCATGGCAAGCATGAAAGAGGAGATATCCGGTCTGCTAGATCAGGCTTATGCCATGCCCTGTCACGGTTGTCCCGTGCAGAAGCCCTGCAGCAAGCAAACCGGCAGACACGGCCAGCTCACCAAGAGACTGAAAGATCTCGAACGGCGGATCGAGCGCGAGACCGGCAAATACTGGCGTACTTTCCAGGCTCTGGCCGACGTCCTGCGGTTGTTCGGCTATCTGGAAGGCAATGCGCCTACCAGATTGGGACGCATGGCCGCCTGTATCCGTGGAACCAACGAGCTCTTCCTTACCGAGGTGGCGATCAGCGGTGTATTCGATCGTCTCAGCGGACCGGAGCTAGCAGCTCTTCTCACGGCACTGGTTCAGGAAGAGACCCGGCTCCACGACATGGTGAGGCGCAAGACAAGCTCGCCGGTGGATGCCGCCCTCGAAGATGTGAGGGCGATTGGAAGGCGTCTCCTGCACAGCCAGAAAGATTTCGATATCGAGATTCCAGTGGAATTCTCCGGACACTTCTCCGGAATAACCGAGATGTGGGCCCAGGGCTCATCCTGGCAACAGCTGAGAATGGCCACCAGTTATGACGAAGGCGATATCGTACGGGCCTTGAGACGAACTCTCGATCTCTGCAGGCAGTATATGAGAGCTGACGGAATGCCGGAGAACGTGGTCGAGGCCTGCCGGCAGGTGGAGTCCCTGATTAACCGTGACGAAGTGAAAGAGGATTTCGCCTGAGGTGGTCGAGACCCGTACTTGCGATACCTGCGGAGAGAATCTCTCGAGTTGTTTCTGCTCGAGCCTCTCGCCTTCCGCCTGGGATGACGCCAAGCCCGGCGAGACCATCGGTGCTTACCAGGTAATCCGCTGCCTGGGCCGGGGTGCCTCGGCGACGGTTTATCTGGTAAGGAAAGGCAGCAGCGACGGAATGTTCGCTCTGAAGATTCTCGATCATGGCAATGCTGACAGCGAAGCCCGGGAGCGCCTCAAGCGCGAAGCCGAAGCCCTGAGCCGGCTTGCCCACGACAATATCGTCAGCTTCCGGGAGTTCGGAGTCTCCTCGGACGGTCAGCCCTTTGTCGTTACCGATCTGGTTGACGGCAGGAGTCTGCAGGAAGTCCTCAGAGCCGAAGGCGCTCTCGAGATGGCTAGAGCCTGCCGGATCTTCGTGCAGATCTGCCTGGCGATGTATTTCGCGCACAAGCAGGGAGTCATGCACCGGGATCTGAAACCGAGCAATATCCTCCTGGTAGAAGGCAGTGGCGGTGCCGAAAGAGTAAAAGTCGCCGACTTCGGCCTGGTCAAATTCCTCAAGCAACCGGATGCGGACGATCAAAATCTCACCCAGGAAGGCGTGGTCATGGGCAGTCCTGTTTATATGAGCCCGGAGCAATGCCAGGGGCACACCATCGATGAGCGCTCGGACATCTACAGTCTCGGTTGTATCATGTACGAGACCATGAGCGGCAGACCGCCTTATCTCGGACAGCATGCCATGGCGATCATGCTCAAGCAGGTCCAGGACCCGATCCCGACCCTGGCGCCCAGCGCCACCGGAGCCGGTTTCGATCCCCGGCTCGAGCGGGTGATCGGTCGCGCTCTGGCTAAGAGTCCGGAAGATCGTTTCCAGTCTATGTCCGAGCTGGCAGCAGCACTCATGCCCCTTCGCTAATTCGCATCGGGATCGAGGTCTGTGAATACCTGGACCAGATAGATCTGATTGGCGTTGGATTCGGTCTTGCCTTCGGCTATGCCGACACCGGCATATTTGTGCTCTGCTTTGAGAATGATTCCGCGATGATTCATGGCGCCTTCCGGCTCGCTCATGAATGACAGGTCCAGCTCCTCCACCATTTGCTTCGCCTTCTCAGGACCGTCCTGCCAGCCTAGATTCTCATAGACACCGCCTTTGATGCCGGCTTTGAGGGCGCGCTTCTGGGCGTTTTCGCCAAGTTGATTGCTGTGGCTGAAATAATTGTTGGCGAGCATATCCCGGGCATGGGCCCGGGCGAAGCGGCAGAGTGCGGGACTCAAAGCGACAGGTGCGGCGCCGGCATTTTTCCTGCTTTTGTTAATGAGCTCGAAGGAGTACCGCTCGAGGGTGGTAGGTGTTTCGGTTCTCGCTGTCACGGACCCCGTGACAAATAGAAGAATCAACAGGACTACAGTGACCAGGCGAATCATTCGATCTGGCTTTTGTGATTGAGCAGGCTTGTGGACATCTCGTGTCGTCCTGTTTTTTCCAGGAGGTCTGCTTTCTCGGTCATGAGTGCGTGAAGAGTGGCGAGCTCCGGGGCTCTCTTCGCCGGATCCATCGGCAGTATCCGTCCGAATTCTTTCTTCGCGTCATCCAGTCGATCGAGAGCAAGAAGAAGCATTCCCCTGGAGACCAGGGCCTGGGGTCTGTATTGCCTCGAGTCTGCGAGCTTCTGGTAAACGCCCAGGGCCTCCTCATAGCGTCCCAGTTCTTCCAGGCACTGTGCCTTCAAATAGGTGACATCGTCGTTTCGCGAGTTTATCGCCAGCGCTTTCTCGAGTGTCGGAAGGGCTTCTTCGAAGCGATCCTGGCTCATCAGGGCGCCGCCTTTGACCTGGTAGGCCAGGGCGAGCTCATCGCCTTCGCCGTCAGGAAGTGCATCCAGGGTGGCGATGGTTTCTTCCATGAGACCCTGGCGAACCAGGCTGATGCCTTTCAGAGTGATCGCCCGGGCGTCTTTCGGGTCCGATGCCAGGACCCTGTCTATGAGGCTCTCGGCTTTATGGGTCTGGCCGATATTGAGCTGGCATGTGGCTGCCGCCAGGAGGACGCGGTTGTCAACTTTGTCCCCCAGTTTTGTCATGCCCTCGTCATATAGCTTCGCTGCTTCTTCCCACTTTCCGTCTCGAATGAGACGGTCGGCTTTCTCTATAGGACCGGCAAAGATATTCTTCACGATCCAGGCGACGATCAAAAGAACCGCCAGGGGCATGGAGTGCTCTTTGAATACGTCATAGCCCAGGAAGATTTCGCTTTTCGTCAAACCGAGCTTCTGGGAGATGTCCACCGAAAGCCTGGTCATGAAGATTGAGAAATCATCTACCATGAAAAACAGGAAGAAGAGAAAGGCAAATCCTATATTGCTGTTTTTTCTTATGGTCTTCTGAGTGCTCTCGGGAAGCCAGGGCTCGATTATGCCGTAGCCGTCCAGGGGCGGCAGGGGGAGCAGGTTGAGGATGAGCACGAAGATATGGAGAAAGACCAGAAATGCAAAAGAGGTGAGCAGGGTGGCCCGCCAGTGCCCGCTCAAGAATGGGGTGTCCGAGATATTGAGGACATGGGTCAGAGCGGCGAGGGCGACGAGTACGAAAAAAGTGAAGAGAGGTCCTGCAAAAGAGACCATAGAAAGCCAGAGCTTGCTTTTGATCTCTTTATGATTGATATAGACCGCCGCGCCGGGAAGCGGCACCCCTCCGATGAGCAGCACCACTAGTGGTATTGCCAGGGTGGTCATCGAGTTGAAATAGACCAGGGGGTTGAGGGTGAGATAGCCCTTTTCCTTGACGGTCTTATCCCCTGCCATATAAGCGGTGATGGCATGACCGAACTCGTGGAGGCAGGTCGAGCCGATCCATATAACGATGACCAAGAGGGTGAGCTCCATCTGTCTCCTCTCACTTCCGGCAGAGGGCAACGAGCTTCTGCACTACTTCTTCGATGCTCAGATTGTCGGTGTAGAGCTCCACTGCATCATCGGCTTTGACCAGGGGCGATGCCTCTCTGGTCGAGTCCCGGTGATCTCTTTCGTTGATATCTTTGAGAATGACCTCGAAATCGGCGTGTTCGCCCAGGCGCTCCAGATCCTTCACCCGGCGCCGGGCGCGCTCTTCCGGCGTGGCGGTGAGGAAGACTTTCAGCTCGGCATCGGGAATGACCACGGTGCCGATATCCCTACCATCAAGCACCACCGAGCCGTGCCGGGCTATCTCTTTCTGGCGCTCGACCAGGACCTCTCTGACTTCGGGGAGGGCCGACACGGGGCTCACCAGTCGCGAGATCTCTTTGGTCCTGATCTGGCTCGTGATCTCTTCACCATCGACGAAGACCCGGGTATGCCCCCCGGGAGTCAGGGCTCTCTCCAGTCTGATGTCGGCTCGTTTCACCAGGGAGGCGATGGTTTTCCCGTCGTCCAGAGATCGACCATGCTTGATCGCCAGCCAGGTAGCAGCGCGGTACATGGCTCCTGTATCCACATAGAGCATTCCCAGTCGGTCAGCCAGGAGCTTCGCTACCGTCGACTTGCCGGCACCGGCCGGACCGTCTATGGCTACCCTGGTGCTGCCGTTCTTGCTCTCTGTCATTGCTTGAGTTTTTGCCTTCCCAGAAATCCGGACAGCCATTCGAGGAACGAGGGCGGCTCCGGTATGCCCTCGGCTGCCCGGGCTCGGGCTTCATCGATATTCAGACCTTGATTCTCGAATTCCAGAATGTCCAGTATCTCCCGGTCACCTGGGAATCTCCCGGTCTTTTTCTTCGAGTAGATCAATCTGCCTCGATCCTCTATCTCGAAGACGCCGCCGCTGCTTTTCACCAGCTCTGCGGACTCGTGGAGTGCTTCTTCCAGCTCAGCCGCCAGCCTGACGGCCCGTTGCCTGTAGCCTCAGGCTCCGCAATAGGTGATTCTAAACCGCTTGCCATCCGTGCTCATGGGCTCGCCCTCCAGTTTGTCGGTCCCCCATCATTGTTTCATATTCGACTACGTATTTTCCCCACTTGTCTTTTACGTGGAAATCCCATAAAAGTGAAAGGCTGCTTGCAATTTATATTGAGTCCACTGCTTTCCCCTCGCAGCTCACTCCCTCGCAGAATAAATTTACCAGGAGTCATCTCTGATGTCCGAACTCAAAGACGCGAATGCGGCTGTGGATCAAACCGCCGAAGCCGTTGGAAAGCATAATGATGGTACCGATTCGTCCCAGAAACTCATCACTCAAGTCAACGAGGAGTTGAAGACTCTCTCGGCTCCAGAGCAAGCTTATGTCGAGAACAGCCTCGCCGCCCGCGGGCTTCTGCCCGAGGTGGCAGTGGAGACCGGCCTGGTGAGCAAAGACCAGTTTATCTCTCGAGAGGAGCTCCAGCGAATCGGCGAGGAAGAAGGGACCGGCTCGCTCAAAGGCATGGCGGCTCGTTATCTCGCTGAGAATTACAATGTCATCGGCGGCAACCGCTACGATATCAATTCGGACTGGGTAGAAGCCTTCGATATGCGTCTCGACAAAGGCATCGAGACCGATCAAGCTATCAAAGAATATCCGGGACTGCTCAAGCTATTAAAGGATCAGAACCCCGGCGACGCTGATTTGCAGGCTCGCGACGGACTCCGAATGGAGGACCTGGACAGCCTGCTTACCAAGCCTGACGCTAATCTCACCGAGGAGCAGCGCAAAGCCCTCACCTTCATGAAGAACAACTTCGACATGATGAAGACTCCCCGGGGTGTCGGCAGTCTCTTCAACTGGACGACTCCTCGTATCACCGGCGACAGTCTCGATGAGTTCCTGGATACGGGTATGCCCCTGGGCATGAGACAGCAGACCGATGTAGCTCGAGCCGACATGGGCGAGCAACCAGAGATTCAGAAAGCGGCCGTGACCGGCGAGCAGGAGCGCGAGAGCGCTGCTCCGGTGGTTCCCGGGGATGGAGATAACCAGCAAGTGACCCCCGGGGATGGTCAGCAAGTGGCTCCGGGAGACGGCCAGAATCAAGAAATCAAGCCCGGGGGTCCGGGCTCCGACGCCACGGTCAGCGGCGATCAACCTGGTCGCAATCAGGCTCCCGATGACTTCGGTCCGGATCGCCGGGTTGTCGATGAAAGCGCGCCCAAGAGCGCGGTGCCCGAGGGCACTCGTTTCCGCCAGTTCGGCGAAGGACAGGACACTCAGGGCGAGAGCGACCCTGATCTCAAATCGATCAAGATCAAGCAGTCGATGACGGTGGAGGACTTCGCCCGCTCGCAGCTCGGGGCTCAGGCTCCTGACGAGAGCGTCAAAGAGTTGACCGACAAGATCGTCAATGCCAACGGCGCCCTCACCGACGGAGCGTCGGTAATCCAGGCTGATTCGGTTTTCCGTGTGCCTAAAGACTTACAGCTTCAACCCATCGAGACCACTGATCCGAACTCCAAAACAATCAAGCTGGATCGATCCATGACAGTGGAGGACTTCGCTCGCAGCCAGCTGGCTCAGGGCGCCACGGATGCCGAGGTGCAGGACCTGGCAGGCAAGATCGTCTCCGCCAATAGCAGTCTAGACAGTCCGGCGGCAACCATCGAAGCCGGCACTGAGATCAAGGTACCACCCGATCTGGAATTGAAAGCCATCGAGGCGGATCATAAATTCGTCACCCTGAAAGAGCCCATGACAGTGGACGCTTTCGCCCGCTCGCAGCTTCCTGAAGGTGCCAGCGATGATGATGTGCGTGCTCTATCAGAGAAGATCGCCGCCGGCAATAGCGACCTCGCCGATGGTGCTGCGGTCATGGAAGCCGGCAAGGAGTACAAGGTCCCCCGGGATCTCGAGCTCAAAGCCATCGAGCCGGACCACAAGCTCATGAAGCTGAAAGAGCCCATGACCGTGGACGATTTCGCTCGCTCGCAGCTTCCGGACGGAGCCAGTGATGACGATGTCAGAGCCCTGAGCCAGAAACTCATAGATGCCAACGATAGCCTCAGCGACGGCACCTCGATGATCGAAGCCGGCAAAGAGATCAAGATTCCCAAGGAGCTCGAGCTCAAGGCAATCGACAAGACCTACGAAGTGAAGGAAGGCGACAATCTCTGGAAAATCGCCCGGGGTTATTTGAAAGAGCAGAACGGCGGAGTCCGTCCTTCCAACCAGGAAGTCCTGGATCTGGTCAATAAGATCGTCGATCGAAACAGCATTCCTCATCCCGATCTCATCTATCCTGATCAGAAGTTCAAGATTCCCGGCGGCGAGCCTCCCGAGGAGATCAAGCCCGAGCCGGAGAAGCCCGCCGAGCGAATTCCGGAGCCGACCACGCCGGAAGAGGTTCATCCTCGAGAGGTCCCGGAGGAAGTCGAGCCGCCGGGCGGTGAAGAGCGAGCCAGTGACGCCCGCAACAAACTCCTCGAGACCGCCGAGCGCAGCTATGCCGACAATCCCGGCAAATTCGACGCCTTCAAAGAGCAGGTGGAAAGATTCGAGGAGCGGGGCAAACGTGACGGTCTATCGGATCAAGTGATGGACGGCACTTATGACAATGTCCGGCGCTTGCTCGAGTTCGAAGGCGAGACGCCTACCACTGCCGAGCAGCGGGAGCGCCTTGCCGAGCAGGTGATGAACCAGGCCGCCAACACCAACCTCATCGACCAGGGACATCACAATACCTGCAACATGAATACCGTCGAGGTCAGGACCTATACTCGCAATCCCGATGATGCCGCCAAACTGGTGGCGGATGTGGCCACCACCGGTAAATACACCACCACCGACGGCATCGAAGTGACCATCGATCCCACTCCCCACAACGACTCGAAAAACGAGCATCGCTGGGACGGGGATCGCAGCCACGCCAGCGAGATTTTCCAGGTGACTGCCGCCAATGTCAGGCTCGAGCAGGACAATCGCAAGACCGATCCCCCGGGTCAGCTCCGCTACGAGCAACACGACAGAGTGCCCGGAACACCTGGTTCCGGAGAGGCGATCATGGACTATTCTCAGGATCCGCCCAAGCAGGTCGGCACCAGTCCGGACATCAATGTCGGCAATATCGGGAAGCTGCGTGACGTCTATGCTTCCATCACCGGAGACCACGAGTCGGAAATAGTCGTCGGTCACGACAAATTCGTCACTGATACCAGTGACGGTGTGAAGCGGGTAGACTCCGAGGAAGCGTTCAAAGCCTTCCTCTCGGAAGCGAAAGATTCCCACAAGCTGCCTCTCATCGTGGCCGTACATACGTCCAACGAGCCTTTCTGGAGCGATTCGGGCGGCGGCATGGCCGGCGGGTCCGGCGGTGGTCATGTGGTGATGATCACCGATTTCGAAGCCGGGCCTCCGTCGAAAGTCACCATCGACAATTCCTGGGGCACCAGGAACGATCACGATGCCAGCAAGGCTGTGGATGTGCATGATCTCTACGGTTCGATGATGCGGCCCCAGGACGCGCTCGATCTTATGAATCAAGATGTCGAGGCCAGCCGTTCCGCCGGTACCCCCGACCACTGGCGAGAGTTCGAGGCCCTCCGCCTGGAGCGCAGT
>JAGQHH010000203.1 GCA_020431945.1 Cyanobacteria bacterium HKST-UBA02
GCCATCCCATAGCCAAAAAGGTCGCCCAGGGCACCCTGGTTGGTGCCGGTGTCGGTCTTGCTGCCAAGAAAGGCCGCGGAACAGGCAAGACCACCGCAAAAGTCGCCGCCACCGGCGCCGCTGTCGGTCTGGCCGCCGGGCTTCTCAAAGACCTCAAATAGAGGCAAGACGGAATAGATTGCAGGAAGAAGAAGATCGAAAGATCTTCTTCTTCTCTATTCAGGCTCCTAAGAGCCCTCTGGCAAGAAGCTGCCCATGCAATCTACTTATGTGATTGAAAGCCTTTTCTAGCGCGATGTTCTTCTCTTCCGGCATTATTCTGTCGAAGCGGGGAGCCCATTCTTCAGGCGGTTCAGGAAGTGGCTCCAAAATCCGAGACGACATGCCTCGTTCTTCCGCAAATCGACTCAACGCTGCTGCAACCTTCTCTTGATCGAGCCCCTGCTCGACCAGAAGAACCATATGCGCTATGTCACCGATGCGATTCTGGCTCATAGACTCGACATAGATGAGGAGCTTGTCTGCAAAAAGGTGTTCCGGCGGCACAACGCTCATCTGCGCAGAATCAATATCTGCCCATGACAGGTGATTCGGAGCTGTCACTATTATTGGTGGCAACACGTGACTCTCTGCTACAGCAACATCTAGAGGAAATGAGGAAAAGCGTTCCCGAGAATCGCCGATATAGGACCGGACTGATACTCTGGCAGCTACATCCTTTGGCTCCAGGTCACTGAAGCCCAGTGCCTCGCCTGTATCGAAACGGAAATGGTCGCTCACCTGAGCCTGCTCAAGCCTGTCGTTCAGTAAGTCGCGGATAATTCGAGGTAGCTGCTCTTTCTTAGATGGCTGCTCTTCCATGATGATCACGTCTATGTCTTTAGTATGAGGGCTTACAGGCACTTGCGCTTTGACGGCATATCCGCCCTTGACGGTCATCTGCTCAGGGTCCATGCGAGCGAGAAATCTTTCATATGCAATCTCGCTACGGAGTTCCGGAGGCTCTCTTCCCTCTGCGGCTGCCCTTTCCAGCACATAGGTTTCCAGGCTCTTCTCGAACTCTTCAGCGCTTTGAAATCTCGACATCTTTGATTCCTGCCATATCTAACAACCATGACACCTTTGCTGCCTGCCAGTCAGAGAATACTTCCCGGTCAAGGTGGCGCTTTGCCACCAGCCCTCGATCCCAGGCCTGTTGCATAGCCTGCTTCAGAAAGCGCTGCTCGACGAGATCCTGAAAAAGCAAATCGAGAATGGTTCTTAGCGGTGTTGTCACTTGGAAGCACGAGTATCTTTGAAAGTCTCTTGCTTCCAGGTGTTCCTTATGCAGGGTCATTCGGAAAGGTGGTCTGGAGTGCCGACGGAACTTCTTAGGCACCGTCATATGGATTCCGTGACCGAGCCCATAGCCGGTCCAGTCTGACAGCTCATGCAGCTGCAATGCGGTTTCGTAGGAGAAAACACCCTGAGGCTGGGCGTTTATATCGAGAGCCCAGAGATGACAGATAACCAGCTCGGGATTTCTCAAAGGCGGGAAATTCTCGAGCCGAAAGATTCCACGGGCAATGCGTTTCCAATTGCCCGCCTGGACATGATGCGCTTGATTCTGCTGGGTGTAGCCAAAACGCTTTGCCTGGCTTGCTGTGAAGTAGCCCTGCTGAGCAGTGGCAAGTAAAAACAAAGCTGGAAAATCTGGCGGCATGCAAGTATAAATAACAAGTTTTACTTTTTAAGTATACACCAATCCCTTGTTACAGCCACAGCGCTGGTACATCTTTCACTCAGCTTTTGCCAGGAGTGGCAGCTCACTTACGATTACATCCCAGGGCACATTCAGGAGTCCATCATCTGTCTGCTCAATCAAACCGACACAGGCAAGCTCTTTTACGTCCGTATGCACGTTCTTATAATCTCGCTTCAGCTCACCAGCCAGCTTCCTGATACTCATAGGCCCGGCCTCCCTGAGATGCCGGAGGAGATCGAATCGCCTGGACGAAAGACACTTGAACAACAAGGCAGCATCGGTAAAATGCAATCGATTTACCGGGTGCTCGACAGGCAGTCCTGCCTCCGCTCGCTTCCAGGCCCTTATGAAATCACTACCTGCCTGGCGTGCACCGCCTACTCCGACCACCAGTGTTCTCTTTTTCTTAGCCAAGACTTTCACCCCTGAGCATTTCTATATCACTGTAGAAATCAGCAACCAACTCTTCCACCCCCCTGAATTCATAAGGCTCTTCCCTGTCTTCAATGTGCTTGTGATCGCCTTTCCCTTTCTCATTGTCGTAACGGATCAGCGTCTTGCCGGGCATACCGTAATGGAGCCGGTATTTCAATCCATGGGGTCGCTCGTCCGTCTTTTCAGGCAGCTCCCAGAGCTTCATCTCCAGGATGGCTCCGTCGGGAAAGACCACCTTTTCATGGAAGATAAGCTTTGCCTTCATCTGGTAATTATACCATATGGTTTAAATACCACCAATCAAAGAGCAGAAAAAACAGGCTTGCTAATTGCTCTCTTTTCGCTGATAGACGATATCCTTGATCGCCCTCAGGGGAGCCGTGACTTTCCAGGACGGGCTCTCGAGAAGCTTGTGGATCTCTTTCTGCCAGAGGGCGAGTTCGTCTTCTCTCGTCCGTCTGAGATGATCGATATCTGAGACCGAAGAAGTAACGTAGCGCAGGCTATGAAAGGAGAGCTCTTTGAATCCGGCAAGCACCCTGGCCAGGTCCTTTTCTCTGAAAAGAGAGGGCTCCGGATTATCGGCGAGAGGCAGGCGGCACTTCCCTGTACCGATAGCCACTGCGTCTTCCACGCTCAATCCATCTTCGTTCACCAGGTGATCGACATAGAGAGCCGAAAGCTCGATCACACGCTGGACATAATGCTCATAGCTCTCGCCCAGGTCCTCGAGCTGGCTCCGGTACTTCTTGCCCAGTAGAATCAGATCCAGGGCGAAAAGAGTCCCCCTGAGATTACGGGTGGTGCCGCTGCCTCCATGCCGGCGAAAAGAGCAGAGCACATCGCTCAGATAGTAATACCCGGAGCCCTGGATGATCCTGAACCAGTACTCCATGTCGCCATAGTGGAAAAACTCTGCGTCGAAACCGTCACCTTTTCGATCGGCACGGAACATCACGGTGCTGGGCTCGCCAATCCAGTTGTCCAGGGTGATCATGTTGAAGATAATCGCCTCGTCGCCGGCCATCTTGAAAGATACCGGAAAACGATCGAAACGCTTGAGCTCCTCTCCATCCGGTCCGATCCAGCGCTTGCCGGCGCTCACCAGGGCGACATCGGGATTGTCAATCAGCACTTCGAGCTGCTTTTCGATCTGGGTCGGCGCCAGAACATCGTCCTGGGCGAAAGGCTTGATGAAATCTCCCTTCGCCCGCTTCAGACATTCGTTGTAATTTTCGAAAAGTCCGACATTGGTCTCATTTCGCCATACGCAAAGACGCTTATCAGCGCCGGCATGCTTCTCGGCAATCGCCAGACTATCGTCCCCGGAGCAGTCATCGGCTATGAGCAGCTCGAAATTCTCGTAGCTCTGAGCAAGAATGCTCTCGATGGCTTCCGAGAGGAAGCGGGCTCCGTTATAGACAGGCAATAGAACTGAAACGAGAGGTCTGTCGCTCACTTGCTAGCCACCAGCTCCTGCTCTTCGCTTCGCACCCTGACGTCTTGCTCGAGCTTCTTGATGAATTGCGGGTTTTCCTTACCGGCCCGGCCGAATCCCAGAGGCGTTAGAAACAGCCTGGAAAGCCTCAGGAAAAGCTTGGCGGCAGAGAGCCGTGGTCTGTTGACGATCTGGCGCTGCCAGTGATAGAGCCGGAAACTGAAGGATTGACGGTACATCTCGTCATAGAGCATCTTGTCGAAAGAGCGCAAGAATTGCGCCGCATCGGCCATGGCCTCGCTATCGCTCTTGAGATACTGGCGGTGCTGGTACCGGGCAGCGAACCCTGCTATGGCGTTTTCATAAAGAGCGGCGGTCTCGCCGGCAATGACCTTTCGATCGAAGTTGGCAAGCACGCGCTCTCTGGCGTTGCGCCCCAGACGCTCGCGCTCGGCGTCATTGGAAAGCAATTCGAGAACTGCTTCGGCAATGGCTTTAGAGTCCCGGGGCGGGATCACCACACCGGACTCGCCGTCGACCATATATTCCCTGGTACCACCGGCGGAGCTGCCCACCACGGCATTGCCGCAGGACATCGCCTCCAGGCAGGTATAAGGAGAATTATCATAGACAGAGGGCACGATAGAGATATCGGCGCTGCGATAATATGTGGGCAGTGCTGCAAGCGGGACCCGGTCGATGAATTCTACATGCCCGCTGCAGTTGGTCCGGCGAAGACGCTCTTTGAGATCCTCGAGCACGGAGCTGTGTCCAGCACCGGTTTTAGTATCATCGCCGATGATCACGAAACGGACATTGTCGAATCTGGATACGACCTCCGGAATCGCATCAACCAGGTAAGAAATTCCTTTGCGCTCCTCGAGACGACCGATGAACATCACCATCAGGCGTCCGTCGGAAGGCAGGGCGACGTCTCCTTCCGGCGAGAACTCTGAGGTATTGATCGGATTGCGGACGATGGCGATCTTTTCCCTGGGATAGCCAAGATCCCCGGCGACGAAATCAGCAAGATCGTCGCTGGGAGAGGTGATGCCGTCGGCATTGAGCATCGCCACGCGCTCGATCATAGCGACCAGCTGATGGTCGAAGGAAGGAGTGACATTATGGAGTTGCTCGGCAATGAATTTCGAGTGCGGCGTATAAAGACGGACCAGAAGCGGAGCCGCCTTGGTGACCGCCGGCATGAGCCCTTCTGCGAGAAGCTCGGGGGAGTCCACCACGTCGAAGGGGCGCTCTTTATGCAGCTCCAGGAACTTCGCCCAGAGAGCCGTGGCAGCCCCGAGACAGTACTGGCTGTAAGGCGTATAGAGTGGCACCAGGCTGAGATTCTTCGTAATCCCGGTCTTGTCCACGCGGTGGACCCTGATCGTCTGCCTGACACCGGCATCCTCCACCACATCTTCAAAGGTCCCTACCCTGTCTTTGGACAGGGAGACGACCTCGACCTCGTGACCGTTGAGGGCGAGACCGTGGGCGAGATGCCTGGTGAAGGTGGCGATACCACCGAATCCGGTATCAGGGGGATATTCTCTCGAAATCAGGCAGACCCGCATATCACATCACCGACGGCCGCAGGGTGCCGAGCCGTCCCGTCGACTGCACCACCGGCAGCTCGGAGGCCATGCGGGCTCTTACTTCTTCGTTGTCCTCATCGTCGATGCATTCTCTCTGGGCCTGCTCGAAAGTATCGACACTGCCGATATCGATCCACTGCTCCCGGAGCGGGCAAACGCCGACTCTCTCGCCTGCTTCCATGAGCCGATCGAAGAGCATGGGCATATCGAAGGGCTTGCCTTTCGGCACCAGGCGAAGGACGGATGGATCGAGGATGTAAATGCCGGCATTGATGAAGTGGCGCTCCACAGGCTTCTCGAGAATGCCTCTCATAGAGAAGCCTTCGTGAGCCACCACGCCATAAGGAATGGCGACATCATAGGGAGCCACGCACATGGTGGCGACCGATCCGCAACGGCGATGAAAAGCCAGCAGATCCGGAAACTTTATAGTGGTTACCAGATCGCCGTTCATCACCAGTATCGGTCTTTCGATATTCTCTTCGGGAAGCATGCCCAGGGCACCGGCAGTGCCGAGTCGCTCTTTCTCATGCAGATATTCGATATTGACTCCCCAGCGCGAACCGGTCTCGAAAAAAGACTCGATCATCGAGGCATGATGATGGACAGTCAGATAGACGTTCTTGAAACCCTGCCTGGAGAGACGCTCGATGGTCCGTTCCAGAAGAGGCTTGCCTTTCACTTTCAGCAGCGGCTTCGGGCAATTGTCGGTCAGCGGCCGCAAGCGTTCTCCCTTGCCCCCTACCATCAGCACTACCGGGTGCTCTCCCACTGCCGGCGCGGCTTGCTCCGCTCGGGACAGGCCGGTGACGACACCGGACTCATCGGTGCTCACCGAATAAGCGCTGCCCTCGATACGCACCAGGCGGCTGTCTGCCATGGAAGGCTCCATGATCATCTTCACCGGTTGATCGAAGCCTATCCGGGAAAGGATGCACTGCCTGATCGAAGCATCAGTGACCGAGCCGAGAAGGCGATTCTTATCGTCCACCACAAGAGCCAGTCCGTATCCAACTGAGTCCACCACCTTGACCGCAGCGGCCACGGGGTCCTCGGGTCGGAGCAGAGTATGTCTAAAAGTATGGCGGAAATCAGACATTGTAGACGTTGGCCTTGTATCCCTTCAGATTTTCCTTGTTCAAGAACCAGTCGGCGGTTTTCGACAGACCCCGCTTGAGACCGTCCCGTCCGCCGTAAGCAGGCTCCCAGCCCAGTAATTTCTTGGCTTTGCTGTTGTCGGCCCAGAGCCGATTGACCTCGCTCTTCTCGGGACGAAGCCTGGCCTCATCGGTAACCACTTTTATATCAGCGCCCATGACTTCGGCTATGAGATCCACCGTGTCGCCGATGGAGATCTCGAAGTTCGAGCCGATATTGACCACTTCGCCGTTGGCGTCCTGACAGCGGGCGGCGGCAATGAAACCACTGACGGTATCGAGGACGAAATTGAAATCCCGGGTCGGATGCAGAGAGCCTAGCTTGATCTCTTTCTTGCCGCTGGCAATTTGAATAATAGTCGCAGGAATAATCGCCCGGGCGGACTGACGCGGTCCGTAGGTGTTGAAGGGACGCACCACCGTCACCGGCGTGCCGAAGCTGTTATAGAAAGAGAGCGCCAGCTGATCCGCACCGATTTTGGTGGCAGCGTAAGGCGACTGAG
The DNA here is from genome assembly GCA_020431945.1 of Cyanobacteria bacterium HKST-UBA02. The sequence goes on from JAGQHH010000203.1 coordinate 6,873, forward strand.
CCTGCAGGGGATGCTCTTCGGTGATGGGCACGAAGCGGGCAGTGCCATAGACTTCGCTGGTGGAGGTATGGACCACTTTCTCGACACCGAGCTCGCGAGCGGCCTGGAGAATATTGAGAGTACCGCCGACATTGGTCTCCACATAAGAGCCCGGGGAGCTGTAACTGTAAGGAATAGCGATGAGGGCAGCCAGATGCATGACTATGTCGCAGCCCCGCATGGCATTCTTGACCGAGTAAGGATCGCGGACGTCGCCGGAGACAACTTCCACCGACTCTTTGATCTGGCTATCGCAATTCTCGAGATTGCCCCAGGTGTTCCAGGAGTTGTAACAACCGAAAGCCCGGACTTTATAGCCTTCTTTGACGAGCTGCTCGGTGAGGTGCGAGCCTATAAAGCCGTCGGCTCCGGTCACGAATACGGTGCTGGCACTGGCATCTGGCATAGTTTTCCACCCTTTTTTGGAAAGGGACATCATACCAGAGGGGTCCGGGTTATCAGGTGGATCTTGTTTAATATGTCAACGCTTCAACGCCCGGGCATCAGACTGCCGCGGGCCCGACGCAGGAGATTGTAAAGCGCGCTTCCGAGACTCATGCTCCGCTCTCGAGCCGCCGCCTGGTAGCCCTCTTCATAGCCGGTTTCGTAAGAGCGGTCCTGGCTCTGCCTGGAAGGCTCGTCACCGAGCGCATTTCCGAAGAACTCGGCAAATATCGGAAAAGCCCCGGTCTTCTCTGCCACAGCGAAGCGGTCGATGGCCCGGGAGTAAGCAGCAGCAGACCTTTCGGCGCTCTCTTTCTTGTCGCAGAAACGGCGAACATGATCCGGTGCCTGACCGGCGATCCTTGCTCTCAACTCGTCATCACCCAGGACATGAAGAATGCCCGAGGCCAGCGCTGACGGATCATCCGGCTCGACGAGCCAGCCGCTCTCCCCGTGCTTGCAATATTCCTGTAAACCGCCGACTTTAGTACCCACGCAAAAGGCCCCGTAGGCCATGGCTTCGATACACGAATAGCAGGCAGTCTCGTAGCGGGACGGGAAAACGCAGATATCGGCGTTGACCACGGTCTCGACGATCTTCTCCCGGCTCATGAATCCGAGGAACTCCACATGCTCGCTCAAGCCGAGCTCCGCCAGGCGCTCCCTCATGGTCTCGGCATAAGGTCGCTCCTTGCCGTACTCCGTCGTCTCCTGACCGCCGATGAGCACTCTTGTCCGAGGATATTGCGACACTATCTCCGGCAGACACTCCACCACCAGGTCGGCGCCCTTGAGCCGTTCAACACGACCCCAGAAAAAAATGGTGGGAAAACCTCCCTCGAACACTCCGGTCTTTGCCGGGAGTGCGGCTGGCATGGTCATGGGCGTGCGGATAATATCTATTTCATCGAGATTGCGGCCGGTTCGTCCGCTCCACCAGGCTGCGATATCGTCACAGATGGCGGCAACCCCGTCGGCCTGAGCCAGGGGAGCTGCTTCCATGGCAGCGATGAGCTCCCGATCAGCCACCGGCACATCGCCCACCAGACCGCGCTCGGTTATCAGAGACATCGGGCCGTATGCTTTCACCAGCACCGGGTACTTTCGCTGGGCAGCAAAAAAGAAGCCGAGCCCGTCGAAATCCTGGACCTCGATGATATCCGGCTCGAACTCATCGAGAAGCTCCCTGGTGGCGACGAAGAGATCCCGGGCCCGGGCGAGCTGCCAGGCAAAAGTCGGCATCCGGGAGAGACCCTGAAATGTAGCGTACTGATTGAAGTCGACCTGCCGCCGGAAGACTCTCATCCGCCCTGGAAGGCGCCCCAAATCCAGCACCCTTTCGGTATCGGACTCGTCCCTGGGGTTTGCAAAAGTAAGAACGAGGAGATCGTGACCGGCTTCGGCAAGCCCCTTTGCCAGCTCGAAACTGGCGGGGAATCCGGGCTCCTCCTCCAGGCTCTTTGGAAACGATGATGAGACAAGGGCTATCTTCATGCCTGTACTCTTGAGCAAACTGGCATTTTACCAGCAGTTCTAATTAAGACGAGCTAAAGACTTGTCAAAGCACAAACTGTCATACTTTCAGCCATGAGCGCTGTTAGCACTGATATTTCCCTGGAGCTTGTCGGACTGGACGAGGCCGCCGCCCGTCTGCTCATGGAATGGCGCAACGATCCGCTCATCAGGGAAAGCTCTTTCCACCGCCAGGAAAAAACCTGGGACACTTTCTGGCCCGAGTTTGCCGCCTCCTATGCCGCTGACTGCCGGGCACCGGTCTTCTTTGTCCTAAAGAATGGTGAAAGGGCAGGCTATATACGCTTTCGCCGCCTGGAGAATGAAAGCGCCGGCGGTCTCCAGGACACCGATATCTCCATCGGGATAGCACCGCAATTCCGGGGCATGGGCATCGGTCCAAAAGCTCTGGAGCTCTCCAGGGGAGTGGCACGCTCCCTGGGCTATCACCGGATCATTGCCGAAGTCAAAACAGAAAACCCCGGATCTAAGAAAGCCTTCGAGAAAGCAGGCTTCGTTTTTCAGGATACAAAGCTTAAAACAGTTCCCGATACGGGCGAAAGAGTAGAAATCCATCGCCTGGTGGCGGATCTCACCGGACAGACCAGGCTCCCGGACGGAACGGCGATAGGAGACGGCAATCCCTGCTATGTGATCGCCGAAGCAGGCTCCAACTGGCGTATGGGCTCTACCCGCCGGGACGAGAAGATGGCACGCACTCTCATAGACGTGGCTGTGGAAGCGGGTTGCAACGCCGTCAAATTCCAGACTTATCGGCCGGAGACGACATATGTCGAGAATGCCGGCGAAAGCGACTATCTATCCCAGGCCGGCATAAAAGAATCGATCAGGGACATTTTCTCGGACCTGGCCATGCCATACGAGATGGTGGAAGGCCTGGCTAGTTACTGCGAAGCCCTGGGCATAACCTTCATGTCTTCGGTCTTTTCAGTGGATGATCTCGAAGCAGTGGACCCTTTCACGCCAATTCACAAACTGGCATCCTACGAAATCTCCCACCTTCGGCTCATAGAAGCCATGGCTGCCACAGGCAAGCCGGCGATTCTGAGCACAGGCGCATCCAGCCCCGAGGACATAGACTGGGCCGTTACCAAATTCCGGAGCTTGAGCCAGGCGCCGCTTTCCCTCATGCAGTGCACAGCCAGATATCCGGCGCCGCTCTCTGCCCTGAATCTTGCAGTGATACCATGGATGAAGGCACGCTGGTCGGTACCGGCAGGTCTCTCGGATCACAGCCGCGATCCCATCACCGGTCCTCTTGCAGCCGTTGCCCTGGGCGCCAACCTGATCGAGAAGCACTACACGCTGCACAACGATCTGCCCGGACCGGACCATAAATTCGCCGTTACCGCCAGTGAACTGAAAGAGATGGTGGCGGCGATCAGACGCACCGAACAAGTCATCGGAGACGGCGTCAAACGAGTCCACGAAGAAGAAGAAGAGCTCTATCAGTATGCCCGTCGCGGCGTGCAAGCCATCCGCAGCATCGAAGCCGGCTCCCCCCTGGTGGAAGGCGAGAACTTCGCCATCCTGCGCCCGGGCAAACAAAGACGCGGCATGCATCCGAAAAATATCGAGCGCTTGCAGGGTGCCAGAGCCCAGCGTCTCATCCCGGTAGGCGACGGGATCGGAGAAGATGATGTCTCTTACTGAGAGCCTGGGTGGCAAAGCCACTCTTCTCAGAAACACAGACAATCTCTTGATCGATCTCGATGGCACACTGGTCGACAGCATGGACTGTCTCCGGTCGACTTATTTCGCATTCCTGAGCAGATTCGAAAAGACCGGAAGCCTGGCTGAATTCAGCTCGCTAATCGGTCCCCCTTTAAAAGCTGTTGTGATTGCGCTCAAACACAACCATGGTCTCGAGCAGGACGTTGATGAGCTCTCCAGGATTTATGGCGAGATCATGGAAAGAAACTACGAGCTCTGCCAGCCTCTGGCTGGCGCACGAGAGCTGCTGGAGAGTGCAGGGAATGCCGGCAAGCAGCTCGCTCTGGTGACCGGTGCGCACAGCGAAACCGCAGGGAATCTTGTCAGTCGATTGGACTGGCGCGGCTTTTTCAACGTGGTGATTACAGGGGACCTGTGCCGTGATCATAAGCCGGACCCTGAGCCTTACCAGAAGGCAATGTCGGCTCTCGGCGCCTCAGCCGACAATTGCCTGGTGATTGAAGATTCGGAAAATGGGATTCGGTCCGCTTGTGCAGCAGGTATCGAGACCATCGGGCTCTGCCGGGAAAGCGACCGAAACACCCTCATCAAAGCAGGAGCAAGATATTGCTTCGAAGACCTTGAAGCCCTCGCTTCGGCACTGAAACGCGCCTGGGAGATCTGAATCGATGAGCGCCCGCTTCCTGGCTCTCTCAAGTATCAGTCCAACTATTACCCTGGAGGGATTGCCGCCTGTCCTTCCGGATTGGGTAACCTCGGAAGTGGACAGAATCTGGGAACTGGCTATTTCTGCCGAAGGTGCCAGACTCTTCGACGGGAAAGCTCTCTTCGTCGCATCCATTGAAGAGAACCGGATAGATCTGTTTTCGTTTCCCTACCGTTTCCTCTACGCCCAGAGCCGAAGCACAGAGCTCAAACAGGCAATCGACCTGAAACCGATTGCGGTAAGTGGAGCCTGTCTGTCCGAAGGATTGGTCCTGGTAGGCAAACGAGCGAACACAGTCACCCAGTACCCTGGCTTTCTGGAACTCGTGCCCTCCGGTGGGCTGGAGAACCTGGGCGAGACCCTCGACTACAAGAGCAGACTCATCGAAGAGCTCGAAGAAGAAACCACCATTAAGAAGGAAAACATCCTCCGGATTGACACTATCGGAATCTGTTTCGACCAGAAAGAGTCCACCTACGATATTTGTTGCACCATAATGCTTCCCGCTGGCTTTTCCAGACAACCGATCTCATCACCCACCGACGAGTACACGCAGCTAACCTGGCAGAACCCGGGAGCGCTCCTTAAGCAGCGATCGGTCGTTCCCACGAGCCTGGCAATCATTGACCAGCTAGAGTCAACCTCCCGCCAGCTTTCTGGAGACTGATCGCAGATCGTCCTTGGCGATTTTAACGAGCCCCGGCCAGGCATCCGCCGTCAGGGGATGGAAATCTTTATAGGTCTTGTAATTGTTGCCGTCGGCATTGATCCAGAGATCGAAGTGATGCTCGATGGAAAAGTCGCTGCTATGAGACCAGTTGGCCAGCTTGCGGCGCAGCTCCGCCTCTGAGCGAGCCCAGGTGAAATGAAGCAGGATGGCCGGGCTCATGATATTGCTCTGGGTCGTCCAGCGCGCGTTTATGAAGATCTCCGGAACCGCGGTGACGATGGGGGTGGGGTGAAGGAAGATCTCACCGTCTTTGCCTACTACCAGATAGCTGTCATCGAGCTCTTTATAGACGCTCACCCAGTTGCCCAGGACACAGGAGCTGTTGTCCTTCTGGGCATGAAGAAACTCGTTTAGATCCTGAGCATTCATGAGCAGCTCGTCCGAGTCCACCGAGAGCAGCCAGTCCGCCCCTTCGATATGAGAAGAAAGAAAATTCCTCTCTCTGGTGTCATTTTCCATTGGGCTCAGTCCGGGCATGTAGAACTGATCCTGGATGATCCTCACCTTGTCCGAGACACCGAGGAGCTTGCCGGAAATCTCGGAGTCGAGCTCGAAAGTCCCACCCGACCAGGTCTCGCGGTTCTCATCCAGACCGATGACCACTTCGTCGACTATGTCTACATAGGAGCGGACGCTCTCCTCGAAATAAGCGATATCGTAAGCAAGCAGCGAAATACCTGCCGTTCTCATTACTTATTCACCTTCCCTTTCCAGTCCACCAGACCGGTACCGGACCAGTGACCGAAAGAAGTGACATCGAGCTTGGGACGCTGGATCTCCCGCCAGGTGCGGAGCATGTTCCAGAGCCGCACGTCGTCGAACATGAAGATAGGCTCGTTCTCGAATTCGAGAGTATCGAAATTGGCCAGGAAGAAATCCTCCTGGGTAGAATCCTTGGCGGCATCGATAAAGACGAAATCGGCCTTCTTCAAAAGATCCCGATGCTGATCGAACACGGACCGATCGCTAAGATCGCAGATGAGCTGCGTGAGACGAGAATCGAAATCCTCTGCCTTGAGAACGGTGGCATCGAACTCTTGCCAGGGCACGATATCGTATGTAGTGACATTCGCATCCTCCGGCAAGAATTGCTTGATGGTCAATGCAGAGAGCCCTGTCGAGGTCCCGATCTCGATCACGAGCTTGGGCTTGAGCTCTTTGATGAGACCGGCCAGGAGCTTATAGTGCTCGCCGGGCCAGACATCTGGCCAGTAAGGAGGAGACGGCATTCTGGAAAGAATCGAAGCGAGATCAACGCTGCCTGCGTGGCCGGCTGCCGCCAGGCTGAGATCGATGAGGCGTTTGCTAGGTCTTGCCGGATCGTCGAGAGCAGGATAAACGAGCGAATAATGTGGATTACTCGATTCGAAAGGAGGAGGCAATACCTGCCTGGCTTCGATCTCTCCGGCCGGACGCTCAGGCGAGATCGGCGGCGATATCTTGGGAGCGGCCGGCTCTTCCTGCCTGGGGGCGCTCTGCTTCTTATCCGAGAACAAATCCAGAATCTTCATGGCAATCTCCAATCTATTTCTAGCTTTTAGCAACGAGCCTTTTCACGGCTCTAATGGGTTTTGTGAGTTTCCAGCTGGTACTGTTTACGATACTGTTGATTTGAATATTGAGAGCCTGATTGGCCTGCCGCAACTCCTCTCTCTCGGCGCTTACACGCTCGAGATCAACCTTGCCCGCCTCGGTCAGAGACGAATCCAGAGCACCCTTGAGCTGCTCGACCCGGTTTGCCAGAGCGACGATTATCCGGACCGCCTTATTAGTATCGGAGAGCACATCGGCACTTTTCACCTGGCTGTAATCGATACCCAGGGTATCCCGCCCTATGGTGATCACGCTGGTGAGAAGATCCGCCACGATCTCATCATAGTTGTCGATGCCCGACTCTCTGACGAAGTCGCCGTAGTCTTCCTGAAGAAGCAGGATGTCGGACATATACTTGAGCTCGGCGAAATTCTTATGAGTCTGGTTCTGCCCGTGATAGCGATAAATCACCAGGGGCTTGTAGACGAAATAATAGTCTCCTTTTTTCAGGAGCCGGATGAAAAATTCCACGTCGCCGCAGTGGTAGTAGCGGCTGTCGAATCCTTCGCCATCGAGGTGCTCCCGGCGAAACATGACCGCCGGCGGGAAACCGACCAGATTGTCGCCATGAAGCAAAAACATCAGGCTCACATCGCGGCCGGGGAAAATCCGGTCCCGATAATATTTGCGGGCGTCGGGCATGACCGCCACCCGATTCTCGCTCCCGTCGGCACAATTGACCTGCTCCCTGGCGCACCCGGCAAGACTGACACCGGGGTTCTCATCGAGAGCCGCAGCCAGACGCTCGAGAAGAGCAGGTTTGCAATAATCATCCTGGGCGAAAGGCTTGATAAAATCCCCCTCGCCCTTTTGCATGGTAAGGTTCCAGTTGCCGAAAAGACCGAGATTCTTCTCATTGCGCCAGGCGCGAATGCGGCTGTCTCTGGCGGCGTACTCCTCGATGATTTCGAAGGATGAGTCTGTTGAGCAGTCATCGGCGATAACCAGCTCGAAATCTGTGAGGCTCTGAGCCAGAATACTTTCGATGGCTTGCCTGAGATACTTCTCACCGTTATAGACAGGCATGCAAACCGACACTTTCGGTAGTCTGCTCTTTTTGGAATCACTCATAGAAACTTACCTATGCGGTTCTTGAAGGAGCGCCCCATGGAAGAAATCCGGTGCGCAATAGCGGGATTCGAGCGCAGCCTCGCCTCTTCGGTGAGACTTGCTATCTGTGCTTTCAAATCTTGATTTTCGGACTCCAGAGAATCGATGACGGCAGCCATCTCTTCAACGATTCCACGAAGCGGGCCGGGCTTGGCGCCATCCTCGAGCTCGCGTCTCGACCGGATTTCCTTTTTAAGGGAGGCAAGACCGGGTCGATCGAAAGGTACCTTCATACCACTTGCGTTCTCGATAATCTCGTAATTCTCGTTCTCTTCGAAATAGGTGAATCTGGTGCCACCGCTCAACATGAAATAACCATATTTGATGGCACGAAGCTTGCGCTCCTCGAGCTCCTCGTCGGAGATGGCGGAGAAAGCCCGACCGGTTATGGCGTCCATCAGCTCCCGGTGGCTGCCGGGAACGAAGCAGAGATCAAGATCCTCGTAGAAAGCCGGTGCCAGGAGCACACTGGGACGTTTGAGAAAAGCTGCTTCGACCCCGGTGGTTGACCCGAATGTAATTACAGCATCAGCTTTCTTCATTAGCCCATAAGTTTTCACCGGCGAATCCGGAGCAATCACTTCCAGGTTAGGGAATCGATTGGTCAGACGCTCTCTTATGAAACGGGTCTGAGTATTATCCATGCCGGTAAGATGAGGATGGACTCGCAGATAGAGCTGAACATCCGGGCAGTCAGCCAGGTCTTTTGCAATCTTCTCGATGGCGAGATCCTGGCTTTCATAGAGCACCATTTCGTAACCATCCATGCCGACGTTTTCGAACTCGGAAGTGTTGAATATGGCGACATTCAATTTTTCCGGATTGAAAGATACAGGCAACTCCTCGCTCTGGGCGGAAGTAAACTTGACCAGGGCGTCATTGGTGCCAGCAATTCGCTGCTCAAACCAGGAAGAGCCCATCTCTATGCGCCGCTCTAGCGGCGTTTCGCTCTCGTTCCAGTGCTGGCAGATCTTTCGACTCCAGACAGACAGCGAGTGCATTGATTCGTTATAAACGACCTGGTAGTGATTGCGTAGCCAGCCTCGATCATGGACGGCATAGGGTACCCCGAGTTCGGCCGCTGCGGCGATGGCGCCATGAGAGACGACAAAACGACCGCTAAATGTATAAAGCAAATCTGGCTGGAACTCTTGCAAATTATTCTTGAAAGAGAGATAGACCAGGGCGGCGCTCTCCAGTACCTTTTCCAGATAGTCCCGATGATCCTCGATCTTCGGCTCGGTCTCACGCAGATGGCTGACGATTTCGTTAAACGCTGCTTTACCCATCAAGCATGAGCCCAGAGTGATTTTCTCGAGATTCTCGAAACTGTCGGGTCTCAGAGCGCGGTAGCCCTGAAGGATCTCTTCATCCGCGTCGCTCAGATTGACAAAATTCTGGATCTCCACCCTGCCCTCGAGACCAAGCATGTCGAATACATTGCGACGTCTTCCGACGCACATCTTGCAAGTCTCCCGGTCGCCCAGGAGATTGCCGTAACAGCTCGGCAGCTCACCACTGCAGACATAGACCCGAACCCTGTCGCCTCTATCGACATGGGTCTTGATGATGTCGGCATCCGTCTCCAGATGAGGAGTCCAGAAGTTCGGTATGAAGGAGGCAATCCGCTTACTCATGCCTAATAGTGTACGGATCGTCATTCCAGAATATATTGAAAACCGCTAAGGTTTAAACAAATAGCGGCAAACCTGACTCCTCTGATCGGAATGTCCCACAGCCTGCCCTCCAGGAGGCAAGGAGCCGGGAAAGCCTTCATCATGTTTTATAAACCCGCTCGGGCTCAGCCTTTTTTGCAACAGCCCCGTGATAAAATACCAGGAACGAGTAGATACGACCAAACTCCCTCGGCGAGGAGGATTAATGAGATCTAAGTCAAGGCAAGAGCAATTCTGGGCCAGCTCTTTCGGCACTGAGTACACCGACAGAAACACCCTCCCTCCCGAAGCTCGAAGTCCTTTCTTCAAAGCCATTCTTGAACAAATGAAAAATGTCCGGACGGTTTGCGAGCTGGGTTCGAACCGCGGACACAATCTCGAGGCAATCAAGCTCGCCGGAAAATTCGATCTTACCGGAGTCGAGCTTAATGAAGATGCCCATGCGATCCTGAGCAAGATCGAAGGTGTGAATGCCGTCCTTTCCTCGATTCAAGACTTCGAGCCTGTAGACCGGTTCGATTTTGTATTCGTCGCCGGCGTACTGATTCATATCAATCCTTCAGACCTGCCGGAGATCTACGCCAAGATGGCAAGCATCTCGAGGAAATATGTCCTGTTAAGTGAATATTTCAATCCCGAGCCGGTGGAGGTCCCGTACCGGGGACATCAGGGAGTTCTGTTCAAAAGAGACTTCGCCGGTGAGTTTCTAGATGCCCATCCGGACTTCCAGGTGATGGACTACGGTTTCAAATGGAAAAGAGTAGAACCGGCCTGGGACAATTGTTGCTGGTTCCTGCTTGAACGCAGGGAGTCCGATGACAGGTAAAGCAATTGCGATCATCCCCGCTCGAGGCGGCAGCAAAAGGATTCCCAAGAAGAATATTCGCAAATTCGCAGGCAAGCCGATAATCTCGTACAGTATCGAGTCGGCGCTGGAATCAGGCTGCTTCGACGAAGTGATGGTGTCGACCGATAGTCCCGAGATTGCCGAAGTCGCCAGGAATCATGGCGCTGCCGTCCCCTTTTTGCGGGAGGAGAAGACCGCCTGTGACAAGGCGGGCATCGCAGAAGTCGTGCTGGAAGTGCTTGACCGTTATCGAGAGAGAGGAAGCGAATTTCCCTACTATTGTTGCTTGCTGGCAACTGCACCCTTCATCTCGGCCGATATGCTCAGGACCGGAAAATCGTTGATCACCAGAGAAAAATGCGAGAGCGTAGCCACAATTTGCGAATTCGCCTATCCTATACAGAGAGCGTTGCAAATATCCGAAGATGGCAATCTCGAAATGTTGTGGCCGGAGAACTACAAAAAACGGTCTCAAGATCTCGATGCAGCCTATCACGACGCCGGATTATTCTACTGGGGCACTGCAGATTATCTCAGTAGAACACAAAAGCTCTTCGATCACAACTCGAAGCCGATCGTAGTATCAATGAACCAGTGCCATGATATAGACACAGAGGAAGACTGGACACTGGCAGAGCTCAAGTTCGACCGCCTCAAAGACGAGTAGCAATGCCGGCACCGAACATGTATCGCTTCGCCTCCAGCGGAGTCGCTTCAGTGAAGTGAAAAATGCTCGCAGCCCCTACTGCAGAGGCACCACACTTGATGGCTATCGCAAAGTCGTCCAACTTGCCCGCACCGCCGGCGACAATGACCGGAACGCTGACAGACTCGCATACCCTGGCAATCAGATCCTCATCGAAACCATCCATCATGCCGTCGTTGTCGACAGAGTTCAAGTAAATCTCTCCGGCGCCAAGTTCTACCAGCGACCTGACAAAGTCGAAGGGATCCTCTTTCGCCATCGTCTTGTCCGAGTGCTTATAGATCCTGTACCTGCCCTCTTCGGACTTCAGAACGTCGACTCCTACGACGATGCACTGGCTGCCGAATTTGGATGCTGCGGAGGCAATCAGCGACGGGCTGGAGAAGGCCGCGCTGTTGATGCAAACCTTGTCGGCTCCGGCAAGCAAACTGAGCCGTATATCGTCGAGACTCTTGATACCACCTCCGATGGTCAGGGGCATGAAACATTCGTCGGCGACGTCCTGAAGAAGCTCGAAGTTCGGAGGTCTGTTCTCGACAGTAGCAGAGATATCCAGGAAGATTAGCTCATCTACCTCTCTTGCATTGTAGACACGCGCTACATTGACGGGATGCCCGACATTTCTGTGCCGCGCGAATTTTATGCTCTTAACCACAACCCTTCCGTCGTAGAGAACGACTGGAATTACTCTGGACTTCAACATGCCGAAGTACAAACCAGCTGTTCTGAAAACTCGAGAAAGTTTTCCAGAACCTTCAGTCCGTTTTTCTGGCTCTTCTCGGGATGAAACTGAACAGCCACTATGTTCTTGTGAGCAATAGACACCACGAAGTCCGTTCCATATTCGCAAGTACCTGTAACTACTTCGGTCGACTCAGGTACCAGCCTGAAGCTGTGAACGAAATAGAAATTAGGCTGCCCTGAAAAGCCACCGTACGGCGCTTTAGCAGTATCGACCCTGACGTCATTCCATCCGACATGAGGAATTCTGAGACCAGCTCCACCATCAAGACGCGTTACTTCGCCCTCGATAATTCCGAGACCCTCGTGCTCACCATGCTCATATCCGACACTGGCCAGAAGCTGCATTCCCAGGCAAATACCGAGAAAGGGCTTCTCTCTGACAATGACGCATTCCTTCAGGACATCGACCAGACCGAGGTCTTTGAGGTTCCGCATGGCATCACCGAATGCGCCGACGCCTGGAAGTACGATGGCTTGAGCCGAGGCGATGACCTCCGGGTCATTGCTCACAATCGGATCGGCACCAGCCTTCTCAAAAGCAAGAACGACGGACCTGATATTGCCCATTCCATAGTCGACAATGCAAACCATCGCTCAGCTACCGGTAGTCGCCGATCCCGATGCCACAAAGCTCCCGGAGGTCAGCTTAGTGAGCGGATCTCTTTTGATTAAATTCCCCTCAGAATCCCGGGCGAACTTTTTGTCTTCTGTCACGAATACGTGCTTGTTGGTGAACGAGTCCACAATTCGATCGAATTCTTCCTGGGAAAGGTCCATATATTCCAGGAAGTCCGACAGCGCGATACGAGGATAACGCCCATCGAACTTGTTCACCAGATTAACGGCCTCGTCCCTGGTAATTCGTCCGTTGCGAACATCGAGACAAGCATGATCAGTCGCTCTTCCAAAGCCAAATTTGACGTATTTGAGGTAGTCATGGATTGCAGTAAAAGCACAATCGAGATTTTCGTAATTCGTATAAGTCCCTTCCACCGGTCCGTCTTCTTTCAGCTCGAACCCTAATCCCTTGACTATCTCGACCTGAGTGACGGCATCCCACTTGAAGTAGTGCCCGAGGAAAATAGAGCATAGATTCGCAGCCTTGAGCTCGGCCTCGGTAGGATAGACATATGCCACGAGATCGCGCTCGGCGATTCCTTCCGCCACCATGTCACTGACTCGATACCCGAGCAAACCGCCGAATTCTTCCAGCCATCTACGATCAAGAATGCTGCTTTCAGCGGCCTTCAAGGGACCCCCATACTCCTGCTGAGGATTTTCGCCCCAGATAATCAAAGGGACTTTGTACTGGACAGCAGTTCGAATAGGGACGGTGAAGATTCCCACGTGATTGGGCCAGTCGTGGTCACCCAGTCGGGAAAAGCCGATTTGACACATTTGCTTATAAACACGCGGATTCTTGCGGAACTGAATCAGGTCTACACCCATCGCAGAAATATTGGCCAGATTTCGCTTGCCAAGCTCAGTGGCGAAGGTCGGCTCGAAACTGACGCATAGCGGCTTGAGTCCGTGCTCGAGAGCCACATGTACCTGATAAGTACTATCTTTGCCGCCGCTCACCGGGATCAAACAGTCATAGAACTCGCCTTTCCCACGGTAGGTTTTTACAAGCTCCTCAAACGCTTTTGTGCGCTCTTCCCAATCGATCGAGGTATGCTTACGCTCGGCCGAGCGGCACGCGTCACATACGCCATGCTCGTCGAAGAACAAATCCGGCTTGGTATCCGGCATCACGCATTTGTTGCAATAGCGCATTCGCTGTGCCTCCTGGATTACAGCTTGATTATAGCGCCCACCTCTGAACAGAAATCAACAAGCCCTGCTTGTTAAGCAGATCTTAAAATGATCTTGATACTAAATTAGTTCGTCACACCAGCGAAAAACCAGCAAAAGAAGTATGATTTCGCCTGTTAATGAAGAGAGGTTGAAGGATGTCAGACTTGGCCTTATTGGGCGGCCCCCCGGTCATCAAAAGTAACTTTCGTCCATACAATTCCATCGGAGCAAGAGAGAAAGAGGCGGCCAACCGGGTTCTAGACTCAGGCGTTCTTTCTCAATTCGTAGGAGCCTGGTGCGACGATTTTTACGGCGGACCGTTTGTACAACAGCTCGAGAGAGCCTGGGAAGAACGCTTCTCAGTAGCCCATGCGGTCTCTGTAAATTCGGCGACATCCGGACTCTATGCAGCGATCGGTGCAGCAGGTGTCGGACCTGGAGACGAAGTGATCGTTCCTCCGTTTACTATGTCCGCCACTGTCATGGCACCGCTAATTTACGGCGCGGTACCTGTTTTCGCCGACATTGAGCAAGACACCTTCTGTCTCGATGTCGAGGAAGTACGAAAGAATATTACCTCCAAGACCAAAGCGATCCTTGTTGTCGATCTCTTCGGACATCCGGCAAAGTTGGCTGAATTGCGAGCCCTCTCAGATCAACATGGCATTACGCTCATCGAGGACAATGCCCAGGGTCCCCTGGCCACGGAAAACGGCAAGTATGCCGGGACAGTGGGACACATAGGCGTCTTCAGCCTGAACTACCACAAGCACTTCCATGCGGGCGAAGGTGGCATCTGTGTAACCAACTCTGAGTTTCTGGCTAAACGCCTGCAGATGATTCGTAATCACGGAGAGAATGTCACCGAGAATTTATCCATGACCGATCTCTCGAATATGATCGGATTCAATTACCGAATGACCGAGTTGACGGCAGCCATAGCCCTGGAACAGCTCAAGGATGCGGAGATTCATGTGGCGAGAAGAGAGCGAATCGCAAGCGCCCTTTCCGAAACAGTCAAGGATCTCGAGGGGATCACGCCACCAGTCGTAAGAGAAAACTGTCGGCACGTTTATTATGTGTGGGCAGCTCGCTACCTGGCGGATCAAGTGGGAGTCTCCCGGGAGCTATTCTCAAAGGCCCTGACAGCGGAAGGGTTTCCTAATTCTCTGGGTTATGTGGAACCGCTCTATTTGCTCCCTTTGTTTCAGAAGCGAATCGCTCTGGGGTCTCAAGGATTTCCCTTCAATTTATCTGATCGTGTCTACGAAAAAGGAATGTGCCCGATCGTCGAGCAAATGTACGAGTACGAGTTACTGGAGTTCCACCCCTGCGCTTTCGACCTGGATAACCAACAGTTAGAACAGCTCTGCGAAGCGTTTCTGAAAGTGTTCGCGAATCGGGATAAACTCCGAAATATTGAAAAGGATCAAGCCGTAAGAGGAGGCGTCGTTGGAACGAGTAGTAGCAAGCATTGAAGCCAGAATGGGCTCCGGCCGATTTCCCGGGAAAGTCTTAGGCGACGTCGCTGGAAAACCGGCGCTCACACGCTTGCTAGATCGGCTTCGACTCTGCAGAGAGCTCGATGATATAGTCCTTGCCACTACCACGTCCGAAGCGGACGACGCCCTTCAAGCCTGGGCGGAAGCGGAAGGCGTCAAATTCTACCGGGGAAGCGAAGACGATGTTCTTGGACGCGTAATCGAGGCTCACCGCGCCACCGAAACCGATATCATCGTCGAGCTTACAGGGGACTGCATTCTCACTGATCCCGAGATCGTGGATCTCGGAGTCACCACGTTCAAAGCGCACCAGGTGGACTATGTCAGCAATGTAGTCATACCCGGATTTCCAGTGGGAGTCTATGTCCAGGTATTTCGAGCAATGGACCTGGAATCCATTGGTCGAAGAGTAGAGGATCCAGAAGTAAGAGAGCACGTATCTTTGTATTTCTATGAGCACCCAGAAGAATACAGGCTGATTCATATCTTGCCTCCGGCTCGCTGGCAGCACCCTGAATACAGGCTATGCCTGGATTATCCCGAAGACTTGATTTTGATCGATTCCATTTACAGGCTTCTCGAGCCGAAATTCGGTGATTCATTCGGAATCGAAGAGATGATTGACTGCCTAAAGAGCAACCCCGAACTAGCAAAAATAAACAGCCACTGCGAACAACTGGTTCCTCGCAGCTAAGATCGGTCGAGGGAAGAGAGCCGATGGCAGCATCCGGAAAAGTTCTGATCTATGCCGAAGACCCCGGCGCTTGCAATTATCTCCGAGAGATTCCGGACCATCTGACGGAGAATGAAATCGAAAGCACCCTTCTCTGTGCCGGTGCTGCTGTGAACTACCTGACGCAGAGAGGAGTCGACTTCACGGCGATCGAGCCTTCGGATACGCCGCAGGATATTCTCGACAAGCACAGTCCGGCACTGATGATCGTAGGCACTTCGGAACAGCGTTCGAGTCTTGCCCATGAGCTGACCGACTTGTGCCGGGACCGAAGTATTACCACCGTCGGCGCCGTCGACATGGAGGCCAACGCAGACAGAAGGTTCCGGGGCATAACGGATAGTCCTCTCAGGCACGCCCCGGACTGGCTACTTGTCCCGGACCGATCCTGCGCCGAAGCTTTCGAAAAACTGAGTTATCGCCCCGAACGAATTGTGGTGGCAGGACATCCGCACTACGACTTCGTTCGCAGGGCAGCTCAGAGCCTCAACAATCGACGCGAGCTTCTACGATCCGATCTTATCCCCGGGATTCGTCCGCAGACCAGGATAGTTACATTTGTGTGTGAGGGATATGACCTTCTTAACCGGTCCGCATCCCTCCGGCAGAACGACTACTCACTCTACGGACGGAGGAAAAGCGACTTCAGGACTGCAATCGTGCTGGAAGAGCTAATCGACGCTCTCGAGACCGTCAGGCCCAAGCCATTCCTGATCGCTCGCCTACACCCCAAGATGTCCGGCGACGAGCTGAGCGCTTATTTCGACGAGATCGACTATCTAAGCAGCTCCGAGAACCCGCTGGAGATTCTTGCAGCCAGCGATTTGATTGTCGGTATGTCTTCGATTCTCTTGCAGGAATCAGTGATCATGGGAAGGCCGACGATAGCAATACTGCCGCGAAAAGAAGAAAAGCAGTGGCTCTCGGTGACCGCGCATGATCACATAAGAACATTGTTCACTCGAAAACAGATACGTGATTTCATGACCGATCTGGATAGTTCTATCGAGGCGATCTCAGGTCAAGCCCAACATGACTTCAGTCAAGATTCTCTGACCACAATCGGCAGCCTGATCCACAAACTCATCCGAGAACCTAGCGAACCTTGAAGAGCGGCTCCAGAGGACGGGCTTTCAGGAACTCTTCGATATTCTCCTTCTCCAGCACAGTCTTTAAAATCGCGAGAACATCGTCATAGCATGCAAGCAATGCGGAGATATCAGCCTGACTGTGGGCATAGCTCATATTGTGAGTGCCCACGGTGAGGATTCCCCTAGCAAACATCTCCTGGAGATAAAGCGTCTTGAGTTGCCACATTCCGTAGGTCGCTGTGTCCTTCAAGACAAAAAATGTCCAGGTCGGGTGACCGGCTACGCTACAGACCTCCGAAAGACCGTGCTTCCTGATGAGCTCTTCGAGCCCATCTTTCACCTGCGCACCGGAGCGATAAATGCTGGCGAGCACCGGCTCCCGGTCGATCTTCTCGAGCACGGCAAGTGATGCGGCCAGAGAAAGTGTTTCTCCTCCGAAAGTAAACGAGAAGAAAATCTCCTCCATCATGCGCATGATCTCGGCTCGACCAACCAGAGCCGCAATAGGATAACCGTTAGCCATGCCCTTTCCAAATGTGGCCAGATCTGGTGTAACTCCGAACAGCTCCTGAGCTCCTCCCCTGGCGAAACGGAATCCGGTTATAGTCTCATCGAACACAAGAACAGTCTTGTGACTGGAGCAGAGGTCTTTCACCTCCTCTAGAAATCCCGGCGCTGGCTCGGCAATATTCATAGGCTCTAGAATCACCGCTGCCAGACTGTCCGGATGTTGCTTGAAAATTGCCTTCAGAGAATCGATGTCGTTGTACATGAAAGTATGAGTCAGATCGCGGACCGCCTGCGGCACCCCCAGATTGCGAGCAGTGGACCCGATGTACCAGTCCTGCCAGCCATGATAGCCGCAAACCGCGACGTGGTCCCTGCCGGTGAAAGCCCTGGCCAGACGTATGGCTCCGGCAGTGGCGTCAGAGCCATTCTTGCCAAACCTAACCATCTCGGCACAGGGAACCATCTCGACAATTTTCTCGGCCACCTCCACCTCGATAGGGTTAGGTAGAGAAAAAATAGTGCCCTTATCGAGCTGAGCATCGACGGCTTTTCGTACATCCGGATCCTGGTAGCCCAGCGAAATTGAAAGAAGGCTGCTTACGAAATCGATATACTCGTTTCCATCAACATCCCAGACCCGACTGCCCAGCCCTCGCTCGAGAAAAAACGGCGAGACGCCTTCAGGATATTGCGTCTTGCTCTTGCTGAATGTCTGCGAACCAAGCGGAATCGTCTTGAGGGCCCGTTCGAGCCATGCCGTGGAACCCGCATAGCGGGCCTCATGAGCCGTGCAATTGATAGAAATGGCCGCTCCTCCTCAATTATTTAAGGCGATAATTCTAAACCAAGAATGCCCGGAAATGACAAGTCGGATCAGACAAAATCCCTTTCCAGAGACTTTCTATAACCCTCATTGATGGCGAAGCCCCTGTTGATCTCTAACAAATCGGGGTTCTGTGACAACAACTCCAGGATTTGCGCCTGCCCGAAACCGGGGTCGATTGGATAAAGCGCCTCATAGATTTTCTCTATGAGAACAAGGTCCTGGGGTTCGTCCACGGTCCAGCGCAGACTGGAAAGGTCCTCGCCCTGGCGCCGCTGACCGATGGCGAATCGCTCGGGATGCTTATAGATGAAGGGCGTAACATGCTCGCGCTCGGATGAGAGACGTGCCTCCTGACAAGCCGTCTGGAGGACGGAAAATTTCATCACCTCCACATCCAGTCCGTCTGGATAAGTTCGCTCGATGGAATTACTCGTATAGTCATAGCCGCCTGAGAGATGCCGCTCGATGACAGCATCAATGACAGCCGGGTCGGCAAGGGGGCAGTCCCCTGTGAGCCTGACCACATGCTCAGGCGAGAAGCCATTCGCCGCCTCATAAAACCGCTGCAGAACATCATCCAGGCTGCCCCTGTAGCAGGCCACTCCCTTTTCAGCGCAGAGTCGCTCTATGCCATCATCCGTAGTATCTTCACTGGTCGCCACGACCAGTTGCGAAATTTTCCGGGAAGAAAGAATCCTTTCAATCTGCCTCCAGAGCATGGGCTCGCCGAGTAACGGCTTCAGCACTTTTCCAGGCAACCGACTCGAGGTTACCCTGGCCTGCAGCACCGCAAGGATCACTTCTTCAGTCTCCGGTAGTCCGACACATGGAGACCAAGAAGGATCATATCGGTCTCCCCATCATCCTCGAAAAGGTATCCTTTGAGCAACCCTTCCCGCACATAACCGCACTTCTCGAAAGCTCTGGCGCTTCCATGGTTGCGAGCATAACAGCCGGCTCTGAGCTTGTTCAGACCGCGCTCGTCAAAAGCATATTTTGTAATAGCCGCAATAGCTTCACTGGCGAATCCCTTCCCCCACTGGTCGCGTTCGCCGATGAAGAGGCTGATATCGGCGTGATTGTGGTAGCGGCTGATCGGTCCGAGCTTGATATTGCCGATGTGCCGATCGCCGTCTTTGAGGCAGATGGCAAAAAATGGCTCCTCATCCAGATTTACCTTGCTTGCCACGAATTCCCTTATCGATTCCAGGGTCTGCTCGGAGAACCTGGTCTCGAGAAACTGATTGACCTCTCTATCGTTGAGCCAGGCGCAATACCGATCGCTCACATCAGCAATGCTGACAGGTCGAAGATAGAGCCGCTCTGAGTCCAGAACAGGAATTACGGATAGCTTATTCATTTCAGCTCAATCTCCACAGGGAAGGATTGATAATTTGCTCATTATCACACGCAAAGGGCGAGAAATCGAGGAGCTTTCCGTGGTTCAGACTCGAGAGAATCTCACGCACCTGGCTGGTGGATAGAACTCCCACCAGTACATAGTCAATCTCCTTTACTCCTGCCACCATGGCCAGAGCGCCCTCGAGTGGCGTAAGCCCATGCATGGAAAGGAACTTTCGGTATCCGTCCAGGAGTCCTCGCACAGGCTCGAACCAGGGATTAAGCTTGGCCGGATCCTCAAGAAGTACACCCTGCAGGAAAACCGATCGGACATGAATCTCCACGTCGAGCTCAGCCAGACGACGGAGATACTCTCCCTGTAGCATGCGCTGATCGAGGACATTGAGGGGTAGCTGCACAATATCGGGACACCATCCGGCAAGAATGGTATCCAGGCTGGCGGTATTGTATACGGAGACTCCGACCTTTGCGACGACGCCCTCGGCCTTGAGTCTCTCCAGTAGCTCGACAAGCGATCGATGTTTATCGGCCATCAGGTCCGGAGCATTGTGGATCAGGAGTCCGTAAACGCTCTTCCGCCCGAGCTTTGCAAGAGAACCGCGAAACACGCGCTCGAGCTCGACTACGTGAGCAGGCTCAATCTTCTCCACCATGAATGATGGCGTCTTGGTGACAATCTTGAAGCTCTGGTTGTCGCCTAGAGCCCGGCCGAGAATCTCTTCGCTTTCACCGTATTGGAAAGCCGTATCGAGGATCTCTATGCAATTCTCCTCAGCCAATTTGAGAATTGCGGCGACCTCGTCGAAGCTTACCTGTCCACTGCGATTTGTAGCACCATAGTTCATGCCGAACTGCGCGGTACCAAGCGCCAACTTCATTAAGGAATGCCCTCGAAAGCTAACCTCAGAGACTCCACAACATGATTTTGCTCATTTTCCTGCAAATCGAAATAGAGCGGCAGGGTAATTGCTTCCCTGTAATACTGCTCAGCTTCCGGAAATTGACCCCAGTCGAAGCCCAACCGACGATAATAAGGCTGGGTGTGCACGGGTATGTAATGCACATTCACAAGAACACCGGCATCCCGCATGGCATCGAAAACCTGCCGCCTGGACCTGCTGGCACGCCCTGTATCGACACGAACAACATAGAGATGGTGCGCCGAATAGCTGTCCGGCTTCTGGAAAGGAAGCTTGAGAGGCAGGTCCGCAAGGAGCTCGTCGTATCGACTGACCAACTCGTGGCGTCTAGCTACGAATTGATCGAGTCTGAGCATCTGGCTGCTACCAAGAGCGGCCTGAATGTCAGTCATCCGATAATTGAAGCCCAGCTCGAGCTGCTCGTAGTAGAACGGCCCAGCGTCTTTCTCGGTCAGCAACTCGACATCACGCGAAATACCATGCGAGCGCAGCCGAATGAGCCTCTGGTAAAGCTCCTCATTTTCGGTCATCACCATCCCGCCTTCACCGGTGGTGATGACTTTCACCGCATGGAAGCTAAAAACAGTCATATCCGAGTACCGGCATGAACCAATCTTGCTTTCTCTGTACGAGCCACCAATGCTATGGGCGGCATCCTCGACGATCAAGAATCCGTACTTGCGCGCCAGCTCTTTGATCGCGACCATGTCGCAGGACTGCCCGGCGAAATGCACCGGCACGACGATCTTCGGCAGCCTCTCTTGAGGTGTCTCCTGAAGCTTGCGCTCGAGCGCCTCGACACTCATCAGATAGGTGACCGGATCGATATCCACGAAATCCACATCGGCTCCGCAGTAAAGAGCACAGTTGGAAGAGGCGACGAAAGTATTTGGAGAGGTCCACAGCCAGTCACCCGGTCCGAGCCCGGCCGCCAGGCAGGCTATATGAAGACCGGCAGTGGCGTTGCTTACAGCCACGCCATAGCGAGCTCCGCAGTAATCGGCTACATCCTTTTCGAATCGAGGTATCGCCGGTCCCTGGGTGAGAAAATCGGAGCGGAGGACTTCGACCACGGCCTGAACATCCGCATCATTGATATTCTGCCGCCCGTAAGGGATCACTGATCTAGTTTCTTGCTGCAGCAAGGTTTGACGGTATTCCTTCAATCATCGCCCGCAGCTCGTCCGGGGTCAGAAAGTGACTATTGGTTGCCGAGCTGTATTCGAAATCCTGCTCCACTGGAGTACCGGTCTCGCCCACACCGTTCTTACTGTAATTGGCGAGCTGGCTCGCCTGAATAGTCGGTCTGATCACGAAGTGATCACCAAATTCGAGAGTCAGATG
>JAGQHH010000204.1 GCA_020431945.1 Cyanobacteria bacterium HKST-UBA02
CGCCATCGAGCTCGAGCCCGAATATGACGTCGCTTATATTCACCGTGGTTCCGCATACAGTGGCATGGACAGACCGGAGGATGCCCTCAAGGACTACGACAAAGCTCTGGAGATGGACCCCACCAACGGCGATCTCCTCAAGAAACGTGGTCGCGCCTATTTCGTCCTCAAGAACGCCAAGCAGGCTCTGGAGGACTTCACTGCCGCCATCAAACAGGACAACACCAATCCCGACCTCTATTATCACCGCGCCAAGGCCTATATGCAGCTCGGTGACGACGGTCAGGCCATGGCCAACCTGGAGGACGCCATCAGAATCAACCCGAACCAGGCGAATTTCTACCTGGCCCGGGCTTTCCTCTGGCATAAAGAAGGCAAATCCATCCTCGCCAGAGAAGACATAAAGCGCGCCCAGTTCTTCGACCCCAGCCTGCCCAAAGACATTCGCTTCGCCACCGACCCGAAAAATCCGGATCGCTGGTACGAAGAGACATTTCTCACCGACCAGAACAAGACCGGCGACAAGGATACCTCGGAAAAACTGGAAAATTTCACATCGCTTGGCGGTGACTGATACAGGTTCGTGCCGTGAGCCAGCCAAAGAGAATCATCATCCTGGGAGGCGGGTTCGCCGGAGTTCGTTGCGCCAAGACGCTGCGTAAGCTCCTCAGCAAGCAAGAAGCTGAGATAGTCCTTTTCAACAAGGAAAACCACATGGTTTTCCATCCTCTCCTGGCGGAGGTGGCAAGCGCCGCAATCAAGACCAAGGACGTGGCCGCGCCCCTGAGGCTCCTGCTCACCGAGGTTCACTGCCGCTCGGAAGAAGTGCTCAATGTCGACCTCGATGAGAATTTCATCGAATACGAGGCTTTCGATGCCACCCGCCGGCGCATGCATTACGACCAGCTCGTGATCTCTTGCGGCAACTCGGCCAACCTGGCGATGATCCACGGCATGGACGAGCACGCTTTCGCCCTCAAGACAGTCGGCGACGCTCTGCTCATCCAGTCTCATATCATCGACCAGCTCGAGAAAGCCGAGGTCTGCGACGATCCGGAAAAGAAAAAATGGCTGCTCTCCTTCATCATCGTCGGGGGCGGTTTCAGCGGTGTCGAGGTGGCCGGCGAAATCAACGACCTGGTGCGCTCCATCTGCAAGTATTACGACAACATCTGCAACGAGGATCTCCGGGTGGTGCTCATCCACTCGCGCTCGCAGATCCTGCCGGAGGTGACTTCGGAGTTGCGGGACTTCGCCAGGAAAGAGATGGAGAAGGCAGGAGTCGAATTCATCTTGGAAGCGGGAGCCAACCATGCTACCGGCCGTGGTGTCTTTCTCAAAGACGGCACCTTCATCCCCGGTGCCACCATCGTCTGTACCGTAGGCTCACGACCGCATTATCTGGTAGACAGGCTCCAGGTCGAGAAAGACCGGGGCCGGCTCAAGACCAGGGCGGATATGAGCCTGCCGGGCTACGACAATGTCTGGTCCATCGGTGACTGCGCGGCGGTACCGAATGAGGTGACCGGTGAGATGTCACCGCCGGTGGCGCAGATTGCCGAGCGCCAGGGCACCCAGCTCGCCCACAACATCAAAGCTCGCATGGCAGGCGCGCCCACCCGGGCCTTCGCCTATCATATGAAGGGCATGCTCTGCTCCATAGGCGGGCATAACGCTGTCGCCCAGATAGGCAATCTCAGGATTTCGGGATTCCCGGCCTGGTTCATCTGGCGGACTGTCTACCTGATGAAGCTTCCGTCCCTGATGCAAAAAGCGAAAGTCGGTGTGGAGTGGTTCTGCGACCTGATCTTTCCCCGGGACATCACCTATGTCAAAACCGACCGCTCCCGCAGCGTCAGCCGGGCGTTCTACGGCCCGGGAGACTATATCTTCAAGCAGGATGATCCCGCCGACGATTTCTATGTCATCGAGCAGGGCGAAGTCGATATTCTGGTGCGCAACGAGAAGACCGGTCATGAGGATCTGGTGGCCATCCTCGGAGCCGGCGATTTCTTCGGGGAAGCGGCTCTGGTAGCCAATCGGCCGCGCAATGCCTCGGTGCGAGCGCGAAGCAATGTCCTGGTGGTCACCATGGGACGCGGTCTCTTCTCCGAGATGTCCGCCCTGACACCCCTGCGCGACGCCATCGCCAAAGCGGTGAGACGCCGGCGCAATGTCTGGAAAGACCTGCCGGAGGTCCAGAAGATCCTGGAAGAGATTCCTCTCAAGGCAGTCATGGAAGACATGCCTTCCGATACTCTGCATCCCACCGACTATCTGGACAAGGCTCTCACTAAATTCACCCGCAACGAGCTCGACTTCTTCTTCGTTATCGACAAGCAAGGAAGTGTTGTGGGCATCGTCACCAGAAGCGACCTGCTGCGCACCATCGAAGTAGCAGTGAGTTTACAGGGTCAGGAAGACGACCTTATTCGGGTGCACCACATAATGGGTCACAGCCCCACAGTGATCTGCAAGAGCGAGACCACGGTGATGGCGGTGGCCACCATGCGCGAGCACGGTCTCAAGCGCCTGCCGGTGGTGGACGACTATGTCAGCAACAAGCTCCTGGGCTGTGTCCGGATCGAGACGATCATGGCGGAGATCGTGAAAGAGCTCACCCGTCACGAGAAAATCCGGGTCACTTCCGAATTCGTCAATCCTTTTGCGTAAAAGAGGCCGGGGCAGCAGGCTGAAGATAAATGACACTGATGAGGATGAGAAGAAATACGCTTATTTTGTTCGTCGGCGCCATATTACGCCATCATGACAACAATGAGGCTATGCCGAAATTGCACTTTACTTCCTAACAAGCCGGACGATTGCCGTAAAATTGAAAACAGTACAAGATTGGGAGAGTAATCATGGATGACGACAGGTCGGTACCGGACAAGCTCAAGCACAATCTCCCGGGCAGGACCAATATGCTCAGCGTCGACTATAACCTGGCCGGCCTGCTCTGCTATTTCCCACTCATGCCCATCAATATCGTCAGCTCGGTGCTCTGGCTGGTCACCGAACCCAAAGAGAACAAATTCGTCCGCTTCCATGCCATGCAGTCCCTGATGCTTTTGGGTGTCGTAATCGCCGGAAGCATCGTGGTCAGCATCCTCCACTTTCTCACTTTTATTCCTTTTTTGGGCTCGATCATCGGGCTCGGCCTGGGAATCATCAGCTTCGTCCTCTGGGCAGGTTTTTTCGTCTCCTATATCCTGCTCATGGTCAAAGCCCACAGCCGCGAAATGTTCAAGCTTCCTTATCTGGGCGACCTGGCTGACCAGTACACCAACTGACAGCCTTGGCCGACGATGACGAGATCCGCAAAGTCAGCGAGTCGGTGAAAAAACAACCCGGCGCCAGAGCCCTGGCATCGCCTGTTTATTTCATCATCCAGCAGCTCGCCGTGCTGATCTCGATCAATCTCGTCTTCCCCCTGGTGCTCGATATCGGATGGCAAGGCAGTCTTATCGAGCAGGCTTATTTCGTGGTTGTCTATTCCGTCGCCTATAGCATCACCGGTCTTCTCTTCCTGGCCGTTGCCGCCTGGCTCTCGATCATGCTCGAATGTGTCAAGTATTTCGGAGCGATCAGAAAGGGCTCTTTCGACAGCGATAACACCGCCCGGGAGATCGCCCTCAAAGTCATGGCCGGTAGCCAGCCCCGCTGGCTGATATCCCTTGCACCTCCGGTGGTGCCGATGATCACCCTGGCTCTGGTGGCCGGTCTCTTTCATGCCCATCTACCGATCGACACCAGCGAGCTTCTCATGCAGGCCTGTGTCCTGCAGGGACTGCTCTCCTATTTCGTCACCCTGCCCTGGGTGCTCAAAGCCCAGTCGGCCTTCGATGACGCAGTCAAACAAATAGAAACCGAAAAAGAAGAAGAGTAAGCCGTGGACCAGGACCAGCCCGACGAGATCTATTACGAAGGCATGCTGGTTTTCTGCCGCATCCTCAAAGCCGCTCCGGGAGGCTATCTGGTCTCTGTCGCCTCGATCGCCCAGCCGACCTTCATGTATTCGAGCAACACTTACGAAAAAGACCAGGAAGTCCGGGCTCGTATCGAATCCATAGACAGCGAAGGCGTGATTCTGAAAGACGCTTCCGATGAGCTATCCGGCAAAAGAAAGCAATCTCAGAAAAGGAAGCGGGGAATCGATCTCTTCCCCCCTCCTTTTGAACCGAAGAAGAAGAAAGCGATAAGAGGAAAAGCGAAGAATACTATTCTTGCCGAGCTGGCATCGCAGTGTTTTACAGGCTGTCTCACCCTCGAGAACAATCGCCAGAAATCGCGGGGCGCCATGCTCCTCTATCTGGGCCGGGCGGTGGGTTGTGTTCATACCAGTATGAAAAGACCGATGACCGAAAGCACCCCGGACTCCCTCGAGACACTGCTTCCCCTGGTTCCGGATGCCGGCTCGAAAATCTCGATCCACGAGCTGCCCGATGAGATCGTCCTGCCGATGGCATCTATATTTCTGGGCTATCCGGTGGCAAGACAGGACGACTACACCGCGCTCGATTATCTGGAATATATCTGTCCATGGCTCAGCGAGAACCGGGGAATCGCCATCCTGGCTGTAACTTTCGCAAAAGCCCCGGCCACCGCCCTGATTTTCATTTACAAAGGAATGTTCACCGGCGCCTATCTTGTCGAGCATGCCGCCTATGTGCTGGACTTGAACAAGGTGAAAGAGCTCGTGCGCCTGGATAGAGAAGCCTCTCTGGACGTGGCGATCCTCCCGCCCGAGTTGGGTCCGGACCTCGGCTATACACTTGATTAACTGTTCTGAGAAAGAGCGAAATCTCATTGCCGCCCTCTAGAATCAGGTCATGCAGATCCTGCTCATAGTCATGCTTCTGGTGGTCACCCTCTGGGCGCCCCTGCCGGTACTGGCATCAGGGGAAAAATCCGGCATGCGTAAAATCCGCTACCACGGCAAGAAGCGGAAGTTCCTGGTGCATGTGCCCGAGGACAAGCCGGACAGACCCCTGCCTGTGGTCATCCTGCTTCATGGCGCCCTGACCTCCCCGAGACTGGTTCAATGGATAAGCAGGATGTCCCAGAAAGCCGACAGCGAAAAATTCTATGCCGTCTACCCGGCCAGCACCGGCGGTCTGCTCTCCACCTGGAACGCCGGTGAATGTTGCGGTCCCGCCCAGAAAAACGAAGTGGACGATATAGGCTTTCTCTCGGCGGTCATCGATAAGATGAGCACCGATTACCAGGTGGACCCCTCGAGGATCTATATAGCCGGGGTCTCCAATGGCGGCATGATGGCCTACCGTGCCGGTTGCGAGCTCTCGGAAAGGGTGGCGGCCATCGCCTCGGTGGAAGGATTCATGGCATCCTGTCACTGCCGCCCGAAAGTTCCTGTCAGCGTCCTGGCCATAAACGGCACCGAGGACAGGGTCATACCCATAGAAGGCGGCACCGGAAGATTCTGGGGATTCTTCCCGGTGAAGGTCAAGCCGGCATCATCAGCCCTGGAATTCTGGCTCGATCGCAATCGATGTCTGGACGAACCCGCCATCGAGGAGCACGGTCATATCACCAAAAGGACTTTTGTAAGCCCAGAAAGCAATACCGAAGTTTGTTTCTATACGATCGAAGGCGGCGGTCATGCCTGGCCCGGAGGGCGATGGTCTTTTCCACTATCCCCGGAAAGACGCCGGGAATTTTCCGCCACCGACGAGATCTGGGAATTCTTCAAGGATCACTCCCGTGTCTCTCCAACTGCGACGGCAGAGGCTCCACCACGGTAATCGCCCACCAGGGACCCCGGCTGCGACCCATGAGAGCGGACCAGTACCAGGCCGAGACATCGGTAAAGGACTGTTTTCGAGACCCGCCGCCGCTATCATAAATCCGCTCGCGTACGACAAGACTCTCCCGGCCCCTTCGGGCTCGAAACCGGCCCCACTCGATACCGGCACTGTCGAACAGCTCGGGAAGCCACTTTATCTCATAACCCCCGGCACGATAACAGTGGCTCGAGGGATGGAGCTGCCTGGTGCTCGAGTATACGAAGCGTATGACAATTCTTCTTCTGCCGTCGCTGAAAACCCCGATTCGTCCGGGGAAGCTCTCGACAAACTTACTTGTCAATGAAGAGAGCGGCACCGCCCTGAGCTCCCGGCCCTCGAAAGTCGAGGGAAAACCCGGGAAGACAAGCGGTGCCGCCGCCGTCTCTTTCGGTCCCATGACCGGCAGCACTGCCGCGAGGGAGGAGCTCATAGCAAAGCAAAGAATCAGCAGGCTGGACATCACCGCAGCGAGGCGACCGGACAGAACTCTCTCTCTTTCAGCCCGGTTCTCGGCACTGGCTTCTTGCATGGAACGAGCATAGAGAACGATGAGCACGACAAAAAGGGCAAAGGAGGCGACACCGACTCCGGTGTGCACCGGATCGTGAAGGGAGGGAGGCACGTTTATGGCTCCGGTCTCGAGATAGACCAGAGAGCTGACTCTCAAGGCATTGGCAATGATCGAGGAAAATACCGCAAAGAGAGTCACCCTGGCAGCGTCAGCAGGGGAAAGCCGTTTGAGAGCAGCAAGCAGAGCCGCCAGAAAAACAGCCGTCCAGAGGGTCTTTATGCCGCTGCAGGGCTGATCTATAGAGACGAGACAGTTGTCGAGGAAAATCTGGGCACCGCTTCGGGTCACCCCCAGGGCGCCCAGGTTCAAGAAAATCACTGCCAGATGACTGCTCAGCACCCGGAGGGGATAGCCGGCATAGAAATTCATCGATGCCACCACCGGCAATGAGAGCATGACGAGCAGCCAGTCTCCGCAATAGAGTCTCCCGGTAAGACCGAGATTGCGCAGACTGAGAGCCAGAGCGCAGACACCCAGGGCAGCTAGAATGGTTTTCGGTGCGAAAGAACAGAGAGCGCAATAGGCGATCAGGAGAAATAGTACTGCCGGACAGAGACCACGGGGCGCCTCCCTGCCCTGGCGCCGCATCAGAATGAGCAACACCAGAGTAAGGAGCGCCACCACTCCCAGAGGCTCGTCGGAGCCGTCGGTGGTGCGGGCCCCGTACCAGATCCAGACAGGCCAGAAGGCCAGCAGCACCATGACGAGCTGGGCGATTGCTGCTCTCATGCCGCTCACGTCCGAATTTCCCCGGGCAGACGCCGTCTCTGAAAATAGAGCACCGCTGCCAGTGCCAGGACGATCATGATCCACGTATCGGCTTCCGGCGCCACTCCGGTGTTCACAGACACTGCCCGGGGCTCTTTCCCCCTTTCTTTCTCCTCGACATAATCAGTCTTGACGATGGCACTGGACACCGGGCTCACCAGGCGGTACTTGAAGGCAATCGTACGAGCCCCGGGACACTCCGCCGGCACTCCGTCCGGGAAGCAATTCCCCACCTCTTTCAAGAGCTCGCTATTTCCATAGAGCCTGGCAATACTGTCTCCTTCCACCACTCTTGCATTCTCAGGCAGGCTCGAGACAGGAGAGCTGCCGCACTGGAAAGTCCCTTGCCGCCATGAGCCGAAAAGATTCTTCAGATCTCCTTCGATCCCACCGGTTCTAGCTACTCTCACATATGAGCCGTTCACATAAAGCTGCTCGAGCAATTGCGTGGGACCCGGCGCCACCACGAAATCGTAGACCACCGGCTGTCCCTGATAGCGAGCCAGGGCATGCCGGATCGCACTACTGCCGGTTTTGCAGATTGGCTGGGCACCCCTGATCCAGAGAATTGCCGAGCCTGGCTTGCCGGTCTCGAGAGCTTTCAGAAGGGCAGCGGAGTCGTCCTGACCGCCGGCATATACCACTGATTCACCGGCGAGATCAGAGGCACTCTCCACCTCTATCTGACCGTCCCGGACGAAGATTATCTTATGAGGGATATCGGCAGGCAGCCTGGCAAGACCGGATGCTATGGACCGGGCATGCTCCGCCATGGAGCGGGAGCCATCCACGATCACAGTCAGAGAAGAAGGTCGGGGATGAGACTCCGGGGCTATCTCTTTGCGGATAATCGCGCCTTCGCCCTGGAACCGGTCGGCAGCATAGACCTCGGTCACCCTCCGGTCCCGACTCACCGAAATCGCCGGCAGGCTCTCCGGAGCGAAGTTGGCAATCGAAGAGCTCGCAGCACAGGCCGGGCTCATCAGATCGAAGCGGCTGGCCACCGCATTGCCCCCTCCGATATCCACAGAATTCTTGCAACCGGCATCATCGAAATTCTTCTCGAGCATGACAGGCAAGCTCAGGCTCGCCCGGTCCATGCTCGAGAGAGCCAGGGGAGCCGTGATGGACACCGTCACCCGGGCGGTCTTACCCGGTCTCACAGGAAAGCATTGAATCAATATCCGGTCGGGACCGCAGGCGCTCACAAGAAGCGGATCCTTTCGTTTGACCACGGACTGGACATAACGGACCCTGGCTTCCCCTCTTACCATAATCACCGAGCTGCGCTTCACCCCGTCCATCTCGAGAGTGGCGGCCGTGACCACCCCTCCCGGGGGCAACAAGAGCTTGGCCCGGCCCTCCCGCTCGTAACGCGAGCCGTTATGCAGGTCAATCCTCCAATCCATTTCAGCGGTGGCAGCATCGCCGTCGATCCTGCCCTTAATACCGCTTGTGGTGGCGCTTAATCCGCGCGCATTCCCGCTCACCACCTCACCGGCGATGTCGGCATCCAGATCGAACTCGTCATCGACAAGATTGTTGACCCCGGCTACATCTTCGACAAGACCGGCATGCCTGATCGTAGCCCGCGCGGTCTTTGGAATCGGCACAGTATTGAAAGCATCGCCGGTCACCAGATAATAGATCTCCCGGGCACGCTCCACCGCAAGAGGATGAGTGCTCTCATAGAGACTGCCGACGATGTCCGTGGCCCGGCCCGAGCGCTCGTAGCAGGCTCTGAGCATCACTTCGCGGCTGCCAAAACGCCGCAGCCAATCGATGTCCCCATTCCCGAGATTGATGCGGGTAAGAGTCGAGGGCAACTCTATGGCGATCACCATGACGAGGATGATCAGATGACCGATATGCTCGAGCTGATGAGGATCGATATAGGTTTTTCCCCGGGCGAGCTCCACTACACGCTTGCCGCTTCCATAGCTAACCGGCAGCGAGATCAGGGGAGCGAGACCGAAAAGCCCGATCACCGCCAGCGCGAACAACAGGGAGAGTCCCATAAGAGGGAGGAACATCAGGGAATACATGACACCCACTCCCAACGCCATGCCGCAGGAGAGCGCCATGAAAGCATAATGCTGAGACATGTCTCGATGCCCGGTGAGCCAGACTAGAAAATTGCTCAGAGGAATGAGAAGAAAAAGAATCAAGTGGTTGAGAGAAGGGAAAGGATCGAAAAAATGCTGGGCGCAGAAATGACTGCAGAACTCGAAAAGACCTGCCGCAAGCGGGAGCAACACTCCCAAGATGAAGACCAGATGCGAGACCGGTCTTCTCTTTGTCTGCCTGGAATTCGAATCAATCATCTTGTTGTCCGGCTCTCACCGATAAGTCCAGTCCCTTGATCTTCACGCCCCAGTAGTCCGTGTGCCTGGCCATCTCAGTCTTGAGCGAAGCGCCGAGAGAGCAGGAATCACCGGAAAGCTTCCTGGAATCGAGCTGGCTCAAGCTGGCGGGAAGAGCTGCGGTCACGGCAGTAAGGGCGTGATCCAGGGGGCTCTCCGCGCGGCTCACGGCCTTGACCGGGTCCCTCACCTGCAAACGCAGGGTGCAGGTCACGGTGAGAGGCACACCGTCCCTGGTGACTGCCGCCACCTCACCGGTCTCGAGAATCTTCTCCCTTGCATCGATCAATAAAGAGTGATCGACGAAAGGAATGATGTATTGCAGTCCCTGTCCCCGGGCACCGATGATCCGTCCGAAGCGAAAGACCACGAGCCGATCATGCTCTTTCACCATCTTCACACCGGACATGACGATCATGACACCGAGAACGAGGATGCCGCCGACAATTTCGACCACACGAACTCTCCGATTAATGACCCGATTAAGCGCTCATTCCATATTAAAACAGCACCATCCAATCAGTAAAGTCGCGGAGCCACAGCCGGGCACCCGCAATATGACTAGCTTTACAGTGATTTTTCACATTCCTCTTACAAGGAATGAAACGGAATCGAAAGAATCTTGAACTGGCCTTAACAGAAGGATTGGTATCAAGTGAGTTGGGTAAAAGGCAGATTCTCGTCTTTGTCTGCGAGCTCGAAAACCGTCAGGCTCCTGGGACAGACCAGGAATTTCGTTTTCAGCTCCCAGCAGCTCGGGGAGTAGCGACCGCTGGTCTCGAGAATGAGCTTCCAGGACTTGGTGGGTTGAATGATCCTTGCATAGGCTTCGCCGGGATTGGGAGGCAGGGTAATCTCCACCTCCTCCCAGTGCGGGTTGCAGACGATCAGAAGATTGCTGCCGGTTACCAGGCTGCCTTCCTCGTCGATCTCATCGATCTCTTTGCCGTTGAAGATCACTCCGAAGTGATGGCGATTGGGCTTGGTCCAGTCCTTGCTCGTCATCTCGGTGGCGTCCTCATTGAGCCAGATGACGTCGACCATGCCCGGATCGATCCCGTCGGTTTTTCCTTTGAAGAACTTTCGTCTCTGCAGAACCGGCTGGCTGTGCCTGATTTTCGCGAGTTGTTTGCAGAATTCCAGGAACTCCCGGTCGCCATCGCTGAGCTTCCAGTTGGTCCAGCTCAACTCGCTGTCCTGGCAGTAAGCATTGTTATTGCCGTTCTGAGTCCTGCCCAGCTCGTCGCCGCCGCTTATCATGGGCACACCCAGAGAAAGCATGAGGGTGGCCATGAGATTCTTGCGTTGCTGTTGTCTGAGAGCGAGAACCTCCCGGTCGGTGGTCGGTCCTTCCACGCCGCAGTTCCAGCTGTCGTTGTGGCTCTCCCCGTCCCGGTTGTTCTCGAGATTGGCCATATTGTGCTTTTCGTTATAGCTGACCAGATCCTTGAGAGTGAACCCGTCATGGCAGGTGACGAAATTGATGCTGGCGTGCGGGCTTCTGCCGCTGTGCTCGTAGAGATCGCTGCTGCCGGTGAGACGCGTGGCCATCTCGCCTATCTGGCCTGAATCGCCTTTCCAGAATCGTCTTACCGTATCCCGGAATTTACCGTTCCACTCGGTCCACAATACCGGGAAATTACCGACCTGATAGCCACCCTCTCCGAGATCCCAGGGCTCGGCGATGAGCTTCACCCGGGAAATCACCGGGTCTTGCTGGATGACGTCGAAGAATGCCGAGAGCTTGTCGACATCGAAGAGTTCGCGGGCCAGAGCGCTTGCCAGATCGAAACGGAAGCCGTCCACATGCATCTCGCTGACCCAATACCGCAGGCTATCCATAATCAGCTGCAGGACATTCGGATGCAACATATTGAGAGTATTGCCGCAGCCTGTGTAGTCGACATAATAGCGCCGGTCCTTGGGATCGGTGCGGTAATAGCAGAGATTATCGATGCCCCGGAAGGAGAGAGTCGGGCCCAGGTGATTGCCCTCGGCGGTGTGGTTGTAGACCACGTCCAGGATCACCTCGATACCGGCCGCGTGCAGAGAGCGCACCATGGTCTTGAACTCCTGCACCGCATTCAGTGCGGTGCTGCCGCTGAAGAAACGGTTGTCCGGCGCGAAATAGGAAAGGGTGTTATAGCCCCAGTAATTGGTGAGACCGGATTGGGTGAGATTGCGATCCGGGATACTGTGGTGGACAGGCATGAGCTCGATGGCGGTGACGCCCAGAGACTGCAGGTGCCGGATAATCGGCTCCGAGGCAAGGGCCATATAAGTCCCTCGGATATCCTCGGGAACATCGGGGTGCCGCATGGTCAGCCCTTTCAACTGGGCCTCGTAAATCACTGTCTTGTGCCAGGGCGTATCCGGAGCCCTGTCGTCGCCCCAGTTGAAAGAATCGTCGACCACCACCGCCAGCGGTGCGAAGGGCGCGTTGTCCCGCTTGTCGAAGCTCAGATCCTCGCGCTTGTTGCCGATCTGATAGCCGTAGAGACTGTCGTTCCACACCAGCCTGCGGGCGATCAGCTTGGAATAGGGATCGACCACGATCTTGTTCGGATTGAAGCGGTGTCCCGTCTCCGGGTCATAAGGCCCGTATACGCGGTAGCCGTAGACCTGCCCCGGGTGTACGTCTTTCATATAGACGTGCCAGACCTGGTTATTATATTCGGGCAAGACAATACGTGCCGACTCTCTCTTTCGACTGGGTGAGTCGAAAAAGCAGAGCTCCACTTTGGTGGCATTCTCGGAGAAAAGGGCGAAGTTTACACCCATTCCGTCCCAGGTAGCACCAAGAGGATAAGGCTTACCGGGTAGGACACGCATGCTCAGCCGCCCGCAGACATCACCTTATAGCCCGGCGGAATCGAGAATGCACTGGCCGGCGGTGCCGCAGGCGAGAATTCTTTCATGAGCATGGATACGGTGCCCTGGGGTGTTTTCTGGATAGAGCTCACCACGCAGCCCACCGATTCGTCGACCCAAACAGTAGACTCGGAGCCGGACATGGAATATTGCCAGCCTTTGCATTTGCGCCCGGCTATCTCCTTGACACCGAGACTCTTGGCGTTGTGCTTCTTGGCGCTGGCCTCATCGGTGATCTGCCCCTGATTCTCGCC
>JAGQHH010000205.1 GCA_020431945.1 Cyanobacteria bacterium HKST-UBA02
ACTTTCACCACGTCTTTGTAGAGGTCCTCGCCCCGGTTGGCGAAACTCGTCTTGAGATCGTCGGCTCTGACAGTAGCTCTCTGCTCGTCGAAAAGATTCACTGCCTGACCGAAATATTCGAATGCCGGTTGAAGCAAACCCATCCGCTGATGGAGCTTGCCGAGATTGGTAAGATAAATCCGCTTGCCGAGCCGGTCTTCGATCTCGTCGCTCAAAGAAAGCGCCTGCTCGTAACGAGCCCGAGCTCCTTCGAAATCGCCCCGGGCGGTGAGACAATCGCCAAGACTGTCCAGATGCGCCGCCTGAGACTGGACGTCTCCTTCGCTTCTGGCTATCGCTTCGGCCTGGCTGCAAAAGTCGACAGCCCGATCGACATCGCCGAGCTTCAACCAGGTGGTGCCCATATTGCCGAGCCAGGCGCCTTCACGCCGTCCGTCCCCGATCGAGCGGGAGAGCTCCAGAGCCCGGGCATAGCAGTCGATGGCGTTCTCATAGCGCCCCAGCTCATAGAGCGCATTACCTTCGCTTCCCAGACAGACAGCCATGCTCTGGCGATCCTCCAGAAACTCGGCTTCCAGATAAGCGGTGCGAAAATCATTGATGGCATCTTCGAATTTGCCCAGCTCCGCCATGCAGAGACCGAGACTGCCCATGAGGGCGGCACGGTCCTCGGTTTCTTCCCGGGTGGCGAGAGCCTGGCGGAAACAAGCCGCCGCCTGCTCGGCCCAGCCTCGATCGAGATAGAGTCTTCCCAGATTGCTGAGAGAAAGCTCGATGCTCACTTTGTCCTGGGTTGCAGAAGCCATCTCGAGAGTGTCCAGAAAAAGCTCGATAGCCTCACGGGGCCGCCCCTCATCCCTGAAAAGCTCGGCAAGAACCAGCCGGGCATGAATCTCCACATCCCAGAGACCCAGCTCCCGAGCTTTGTCTATTGCCTCGGCGAGACAGGCCCGGGCGCCGTCGCTGTCGCCGGTCTCCCGGCAGGCGATGGCCATGAAGCTCAGATAAACCGCCCGGTGCTTCTCCTCTTCCAGAGTGGTGGCAATCGCTATAGCCTGCTGGTAATGCTCCAGGGCGCCGGCAGCGTCTTCCTCCTGCAAGCAGGCCCAGGCGCTCTCACCATGTTTTTCCATGGTTTCGAAGAGCTCATCTGAATTGCTGTTTTCGGGCTGCTTGTCCATACCGGCCACATAAGCGGTCTATCATCAGGATAGATGATAAGCGAGAATTCCATTTGTTGCCCGTATCTATCCAGCAATCTACAAATTTGGACAGACCGCAAATTGCCGCCTGACAAGAGACACGCCCCGGTCGCTTCGAAAGCCGATCGCAGAGACAAAACCCTTCCCCTTTGCCGATGCCGCCAGCCTCGGCGGGAGCGGATCAAAACCGGAGAGACCTGGCGAGAGACCTGGCGAGAGACCTGGGGAGTATCTCGATTTCGAAAGACCTCCGACCAATCCCGTCAATCAATATGTCAACAGGAGCAAAAGCCCCGCCAGATAGCGCTTTAGCATTTTCACGGGCCACGTGGTCCGTGAATCGAAATAGAACACTACCCTCGGTCGAATTCCTGTCTACAGACCCTCGATCTTCAAATTGCTCGAATAAGGCGCGTAGCTGGCTACTTTCACTTCGGCTTTGTGAGCCACGGTATCGGGAGCCGAGCGGAACTGGGTCGAGCTGCCCGGCGCCACGGAGGAAGGACGCTTATGAGCAGTATGGGTCCCGGTAGATTTGTGAGGGTGCCCTGCCGGGGCGTGATGCCCGGAGGAGCCGGCTGCCGGGTGATGTCCGTAGGAGCCGAAACCATTGATTTTGTGAGCATAGCTGGTGAATGTGCCGCCCGATCTGTTGGCGCCGGCATGGCTCTGGAAGCCCGAGGAGCCGAGACCGGAGCTGCCGGTGGCGAAAGTGCCGGGATAGCTCGAGATCATGCTCTTGCGGTTACGAGCCTGGCTGAGGAATTCTTTCATTACCGATTCCGGGACCATATTGAGAGGAAACGGCGGTGGTCCGACCCTGGAGTACAGCCCATCCATGCGACCTTTGTCCACCATGTGCGCTGCCAGGGGAGAATTCAATTGAGCCTGCTTCGAAACACCCGCCAGGCTGTCGAGCTGCTGATGCTCGGCGCTTGAAAGATGTGGAGGAGTCAGATGTGGAGGAGTAAGAGGCGCTTGCGGTATCGAGGCGCTCATCTGCGGTGCCTGGGCTGAAGCCTGCATCTGGGCGGCATCGGCAGCCGGGCTGCCATGACTGACCAGAGAGTCTTGAGTCCGTAAATCAAGGGATTGCAGGCTGGCACAGGGATGACCGCCTATTTGCCCGGCGGTGGCCGGTGCCTGACCGGGCATGAGCCTGGCCGTCGTCTGAGGCACGAATGTTGTGGCGATATCGGCAGCTTTCTTAATCGCTGCGGTGGTCACCCGGCGAGCTTCTTTCTTGATCGCCCGGCGGGCCCTGGCCGAGGTGACATGGCTCTCGGCCTCCTGGCTCATATAATATTTGCTGTATTCATCTTTGCTGTACTGGGATACGGTGCCCATGAGAGGCTGGTTCTCGGGCTCCATTTGCGGAGTTTGAGCCATGAGCACCACAGGCTGCTGCTGCATTTGCAGCTGCTGTTGCTGCTGCTGCTGAAACTTCTTCTCAGCGAGCTCTCGCTTGGAGGGAAGCTTGCGGTTCGGCACGAAAGGCATCATCCGGCTCTTGCCGCCCAGGGCTGCCCGGGTAGCTACCGACTTGGGCGAGGAAAGCGATTTCGAGCTCGGCGTCACCAGGGGATGCGCCGGGGCCCGGGATATCACAGGATCCGAAATCGACCTGGGCGTGGCGCTCAGCTCAGCCAGACCCGATTTCAGGAAGTCAGCCGTTGCCCGGGGACTTTCTTTCGCTTCCGCATTCACTTGAATCGCTACAGATAGCGTTGCCGCTACGTTTACACCAAGTAAGACCGCCGATACTCGCATTCAGATTCCGCCAATAGCCGAGGGAATTGCCGTGAAAGAGTCGTGCCGGGGCAGACCTGCCTCGACTGGAGTGCTCTCTCAACCGTAACGAATTCAGTCTAGAAGTAGAGCCAGCATAAGTCACTGGGAAATCTACGCATAAAGACGGGACGCCATCGGCATGGAGTGGGGAAAACCGCAAAAGAAAAACCCGGGTCCCGACTTCACTCCCAGACGAGGCGGTAGCCGACGCCGCGAACCGTGAGGATATGGCGGGGCTGGCTGGGATTCTCTTCGAGCTTTTCGCGGAGATAACGGATATGGACGTCCACGGTGCGGCTCTCGCCCAGGAAGTCCGATCCCCAGACCTGCGAGAAGAGCTGGTCCCGGGAGAAAACCCGGTTGGGCTGCCGGGCCATGGCCAGGAGCAGCTCGAATTCTTTGAAAGTCAGGTCCACCTGACGATCTTCCACCCGCACTGTGCGGCTGTCCGTATCGATGAAAAGATCGCCGAGCTTGATGCCCACCGGATCCGGCTTGGAGTCCGGGGTCTCGCGCAGATGGGCTTTCACCCGCGCCACCAGCTCCCGAAGGCGGACAGGCTTGGCCACATAGTCATTGGCTCCCAGCTCCAGACCGACAACGGTGTCGATCTCGGAAGTACGGGCGGTGAGCATGACGATGGGGGTTTTCTTGTCCACCGAGCGCACCCGCCGGCAGACTTCATAGCCATCGATCCCGGGCATCATCAAATCGAGTATGACCAGATCCGGACGCTCCTTGTCGATGACATCCATGGCTCTCAGTCCGTCATGAGCCAGGAGAGTAGAAAAACCTTCCTGGGTGAGAACATATTGAATCGAATTGGCGATATCTACTTCATCATCAACTATGAGTATCTTCTTCATGGTCCTACCGGGTCTTTCTCTACTTTCAAGCAAGGTTCTAGTATCGATCATGGTAACCACCGACTAACAATTTCTACTGCCACTTCATAGTATTATCGACCTTAGAAGTTAAATTTCGGTCGGGTGACTTTTGGCTGACGTTAATTACCCTGGTCGATTGAGTAAGAATTGCTGGCGGTTATCTAACGGATTCCTCTTATGAAGGATACAACAAAGGGTTTTTAGTTTCGTGAATGCAAGAAGCGCCTGGTTCAGGCTCCAGGCAGCTCTAATCTCAGCTCTTACAGTGAATGCCGCGGTTTTCGGCTGCTTCCACGCGGAAGCCAAGAGCAGCAAAGCCTCAAAAGTAGCCGCAGCCGCCGACAAAGACTCCGGCTCCGCTTCGGAATCTGCTTCCGGCGGCACCACCGCCCTGGTTCCTTATTTCCCACCATATCCCCCGATGATCCATCCGGTGCGGATCGGTCTCCTGCGGGGCGTCTCCCACGCCAATTTTGCCATCTATGACAGGCCCGGCGCGGTTTTCGTGGACGGCAAGCCGATTTTCCCCATCAAGCCCAATATGGTCTACAAAGTCGACGGGCAGGGCATCACCGAGCTGGCTAACGGAATGCGCGTCCCCATCCCCGGCAATAAGCGAACATATATATCGTCCCCGAACTACCAGGTCTGGGCCGCCGGCAAATGGTGGCGGGGCTGTATCGAGATCGTCACTTTCGGCAATTCGATAAACGTCATCAATCTTCTCGATTTAGAAGAATATCTTCTCGGGGTGGTGCCTTCCGAGATGCCGCCCAACTGGCATATGGAAGCCCTGAAAGCGCAGGCCATCGCAGCCCGGAGCTATGCCTGGGCGCACCTGGGCAACGGCTCCAAATGGTACAAGACCCAGGGCTTCGACCTGGTGCCCGATGTCCGGGACCAGGCTTACAAAGGTCTCGGTCGCGAGCACCCCCGGACTTTCCAGGCGGTGCAGATGACCCGGGGGATCGTGCTCAAGAACGCCAACCGCGTCAAACCCGGCTTCTACCGGGCGAAAGTCGGCGATGCCATGGAAAACCTCAACATCCGCAAGAGCAAAGTGCCCGGCGGCAAGCTCGAGCAGCTCACCGGGGTGAGCAATATAGTCGGGGTTACAGTCAAGCAATGGGACACCGCCGGCAATGCTCATTCCATCCAGGTGATGAGCCCCAGCAGCTCCGCCGAGGTCTCCGGCGTTGCCCTGGCCAAGCGTCTTGGTTTTGCCACCGCCGGCATCCTCGACATCCACGAAGAAGGCCCGAGCTGGGTCTTCACTTATCGCGGTCCCGGCAACGGCGCCCGCGGTCTCAGCCAGCACGGCGCCAACGAGTTCGCCAACAAAGGCTGGCGTTTCGACCAGATCCTTCAACAATACTATCAAGACAATGACGGCAAGCTCCGTCTCGATTATCTCGACTATTACAAACCCAGTTTCGTCCGCGCCCCGGCGCCCAAGAAGAAAAAATCCAAAGCGACCAAATACGAGGACGAAGACGGCGCCATCAAAATACCCAAAGACGAGGACTGAACCGGGCGAACATGACCAAGCAACGCATTCAAACTGATTTTCTCGAGAAGCAGGCCGCCGAAAACAGCAAACGCGGCACCAACCGCGGTATCGTCATCGCGCTTCTCGCAGTCCTCGGAGCAGGGATTCTTTTTGCTGCTTACTCCCTGATCACTTATCTGCTCAACTTCCAGCAGAATCAACATGTCCGCAATGTCGCCATCGTTCTGAAAGCTCCCAAGCTCGCCGGGGGCAAAGCCCTGGTGGATGTCGAGATCACCAACTCCAATGCTTATCCGATCAGCAACCCCCTGGTGCATTACACCATCGCCAATCAGGCCAACGAGCAGATTGCCGCCGGTCAGGTCCAGCTCCAGGGCACCATCCCGGCAGCCGACCAGCGGGTCTTCGTCTCGGTGCCTCTCGAGAGCATAAGCGGTGAGCCGGCTCGCATGCACGCCGACCTTACCTCGGTCCAGGTCAAGGAGAAAGGCGACCTGCCCACGGGCTTCCCGGCACGTTTCTCCCACAGCCTGCTTTTCTCCCAGGGCGAAGAGCGGATCGCCGCACTCAGGACCCTGCTCAAAGAGAAGCCTGATTTCGCCCCGGCTCATACCGCCATCGGTCAGGCTTTCGAAGAATCGGGCAATTATCGGGAAGCGATCTCGCACTATCGCAAAGCCTGCCAGATCGCCCCGGATCATGCCAATCCTCACTATCACCTGGGTGTCGCCCTGTTGCACGAAAAGCAAACAGACGAGGGGAAAGCCGAGCTCGAAAAGGCGCGCCAGATCGCTCCTCAAGATCCGGCAGTAGAGGCTGTTTTGAAAAGTCTTTCGGACAGACCCGAAATCAAAGAAGAGCCGGCAGTCGAAGAACCTGAAGAAGAAGAACCGGTAGAAGAGCCGGCCGCCGAATAAGATCTCATCCCTCGCGCTTACGCATTCGAAGAAGCATGAGATTCATCAGCAGACCGGCGCCGCCTCCCAGGGCGATAGCCGCCAGCAAGAGGCCGAAACAAATGGCGCTCACCACATAGTGACTGGTGTCCACCTCGAAGAGACCGGTGAAACTCCTGCCGAGAAGGGCTTCCAGACCGGCTATGACAGGAAGGGCGAAACACCCCAGGACAAGCGGATAGATCATCAGGAAAGAAAGGGAGAAGGCCCGGGAGACAGGCGCGGGACAGAGAATGGAGTTTCGCGTGGCAAAAAAGACTACCGATACGAGACAGGCATGAACAAGAGCTGCCGGTGCCTGATTGAAAAGACCGCTGGTGACCACCAGCACCGCCAGGACAAAGATGGGGACGGCCCCGAGGCTGTAGAGGAGCCGGCTGGAGCCTCCAACAGGAATTTTTGCATCTGATTGAACGAATAAGCTGCGTGAAACCAGGCTGGCAAGTATGCTGGTGACGATACCCAGCGCGAGCCAGGAGACCACGTGCCAGATCTGTCCCGGGGTATCCGGGCCGGGGGCAGTCGGAAAAAGATTGCTGAAATAAAGACAGTAGAATCCGGCTAGAAAAACAATCTGAGCCAGGAGCCATGCGGTCCCGCCTTTCCATAGCAAGCGCTGACCGGTGAAGACCGAGCTGAAGACCGAGGTGAATACGACGATGAAAGTGAAATGTTGCACCATGAGCACCGACATCTCGTTTCGATAGCCGGCCAGGAGGCAGACACCGGCGTAGAGAGCGGCGAACATAACAGCACCGCCGGTGGCGCAGAGGAGCGCCAGGGTCATGGACCAGGGAAGACCATAAGATCGATTTTCAGAAGCTTTAGTCTCAGGCGCCATGACCGAGAGAGAGAGTCAGTCTTGCTGCAGCAACCGCTGGAATCTCGCGGCTTTCGTCGCGGTCATGCTCGTCCTGTGATTGCGCTTTTGCTGTGAAAGCGCCCAGTCTACCGGACTTGCCCAGACCGAGAAGCTCCGGAGTCATCACCGGCCAGCGCCCGCACATCTCCTGATCCTCGGGTTTGTCTTTCGAGCGCTTCGGAATTTTCTGACTGAGATTCACCAGCTTCTTGCGACTCACCGAAATCTCGGCTGTAGTACGCCCGTAACTCTTCTGATAGATGGAGACAACGCGCCGGTAAAGAGGCTCGGCTTCGCCGCGCATTCCGAGCTGGGCGAGAAGATCCGCCAGCTTGAGAAGACAGCTCGCCACCGCCACACCGTTTTCACCGTGGATAGACTCGAGGATATGGAGCCGGCGCTCGAGCATCTCGGCAGCCTTATCGAAAATCTGTTGTTTTATATAAGTGTCTGCAAGCTCTTCCAGGGTCTTGCTTATCTCGATGGAGCTTCGCCCGTAGACAGGCTCCTGGATGGAAAGAATGCGGTGCAGAGCGGTCTCGGCAGCCTCATAGTGTCCCTGGCGCATATAACAGCTTGCCAGCCGGGCGAGGGTGCCGGGCACGATCAGGCTCTCTCTGCCGAAAACATCTTCCTGGCGTGCCAGGAGAAACTTGTAGAGGCTGATGGCATCCCGGGCACGACTGGTCTTCTCGTAGATAGCAGCAAGCTCGTCCACCGATTTGAGGAAAAGCTCATCTCCGGCGCTCAGGCTCCGGGCTCTTAACTCCACCAGCTCCGAGACGAAAGGCTCGGCGTCCAGAAACTGATCCCGGGAGAAATAGAACCAGGCGAGGTCTTCGATACTGCGAACAAGATCATCGCTATGCTCGCCCTGACTCTCGTCCCGATCACCGCCTGTGGTTCTGGCAATATCATAAGCTGTCCGGTAAAGAGCCTCGGCTTCCCGAACCCGGCCCTGTTGCAGATACTGACCGGCGAGAAGCGAATAATTGGTCTTTTCAGGAGGGCTGTATGCCGGTCGGTTATAAGGCGTTTCCCATTCGGTGATGGCGCCGCCCTTGTCGATATCTTTGCGCCGGCTGGTTACCGGTCTGATTTTCGGCGGCTCGAGCTTCCTTGCACCGGCGTCGATTCCGTCGTAGTTTCCGTCGTAGTTTCTGGCCCCGGCTTGCACCGCAGGTGGAACCGTCCGGTCAGGAGCGCCCGGAAAACTGCCCTTCGAAAATGATGAGTAAGCCATTACTTGAAACGCACACAAAAACAGCGCACACGAAGACAGACAGACGGCAGCCCATACGCCATCGATCAGTCATCTGTGATCCTATTACATAAGAATTCTTTGACAAGTGGGAATATTCCCACTTAAGCGCAAAACACCCGCCAACAGGGCGATTCGAGATCCGGGCTCGATCTGTAATAAAACAAAATTACATCGACCTCACAATCATTTGTCTCTCACGAAGTCGAACTGAGAGGCCCAGATCGGCGGTCTGAGAAGACCGAAATCCAGCTTGCGGAGCCAGTGCTCGCGCTTGAAAGGCCCGCCGCCCACCTCGTAATAGTTGTAGAGACCGCCCCGGCAGAGGGTGGCCCCTTTGCCGGTGAGACAGATGAAAAACAGTCTTCCGGGCTTGCCGACACCGAGGCTGAGCCCCTCAGCCCGGGACGTGGTCTTGCTTTCCTCCCCTTTATTCTCGCTCAGGCCCCGGCTGAAATGCAGACTGGCGATGGGGCTGTTGTCCACCGGCATCAATATCCGATCGATATTGCCGAGAAGCTCCAGATCCGACTTGCCCGGCGGCGTTCCCTTGATCTCGGCTTCGGCGATGGCTTGCATACGCAGGTAGAGCCTGATGAAATCTTCGGCCCGGCTCTTGTATGCCGGGGGCGCCCCGAGACCGAGCTTGGCGAGCTCGTTGACTACGTCCTGGCAGTCCTCGGCCACTGCCTTATACACCGCCGGTCTCGGGTCGAGATAGTGATAGGCG
Source organism: Cyanobacteria bacterium HKST-UBA02 (assembly GCA_020431945.1). The sequence continues at coordinate 9,200 of JAGQHH010000205.1, forward strand.
GCCGGAGGCACCGTCGCTGCCTTGCTGTCGGTGGAGCCGCTTGCGGCAGTCACCGGAATCAGAGCCGTATAGCTGTCCACCCAGGCGGCGATGGCCGACTCGAGCTGGCGCATCATCCAGAGATGGCTGCGCAGAGCCGGTTGTACCGAGTCCGGATAAGGCGCGAAAAGCCCCGACACGATCCGCCAGCGGCAGTCGATCTCTTCGCGTTCCCTGCCGCCCCGGGCGAAGGCCAGCTCGCGCTCGAGACTGGGAACAGCCTTGACGAGCCGGGAATCGAGAGTGCCGGTCTGCATGGAGAGCAGATTGGTAGCCAGGGGCGCCCCGTGAGCGTGCATGGTGAGAAGCGCCACCGGTGTCGGTGTGGGGGCGTTGGCCTCCGGCACATAAGCCCCGGCGATGTCTCTTATCCAGTCGATCTCCTGGGGCTCGACTACTGGGAAAAATCTGATCCGGTCGATATCACGAGTCTTGCCCCGGTCCCCCACCTCGAATATGGAGGTGGAGCGCAGCTCCACCGGGCGCTGTCTCCTGATGGAGAGCATCAGCTTGGTGCGCAGAAACGGCTGGGAGAGCACCTCCAGGAGCTTGCCGAAATCCTTGTTCGATTTATCGAGCTCCGGCGCCATGTCGGTGAGAACGATGGTATTGAGACGCTCGAAATAGTCCATGCCGAGCAGGATGAAAGCGTTGCCCACCCGGTTCCAGTATGCCAGGGCCGGCTGCCCGCCAACTTTCGAGATGGAGAGGCTGCGGTAGAGAAGCACCGCCCGGCGAAAGCTGTTGCCACCGCTTGTAGCACCACTATTGGTAATATTGCTGAGCGGGAAATACATCCTCGAGAGCCACTGATAGCAGGAAGCGAAGCGTCTGAGGCGATCGCTGGTATCGAGGAAGCCCCAGGGCTTCATCACCGAAAAGTCGGTGACCTGATTGAAGATTGCCGAACGGCCCACGGCTCCTTTTTTGAAGAGCTCCAGATCCTGCTTCATGAGCTCGGCGGCCCCGCCGATGTCCTGGATCTCATAAGCCGGATCGAGGATCTTGAGAGCCACCCCGAGATAAGCGAGGTTTCGCTGCAGGTCGTCTTTGACCTCCTCGTCCTCGCACTGGCGATAGTCATGGATGGTGGCCTGGAAGGCGGCCACCAGCATTTTTTTCATGTCCTCGCTCAGGGTCGACTCGATAAGGGCTGCCATGAGAGCATTGCGAAAGCCGAAATAAGGATGAAGCAGGCTGTCGGCGCTGACGAAGCTCGATTTGCCGCTCACTCTGTTGTTTTCATAGAGGCCGGAAAAAGTATCGTAGCTCCCGTCCGAAACGACGACGAAATAAGAATTGCCCAGTAGAGTAGTGAGCTCGGCATCGAGACCGGGGATTTTGGTTTTGCCCAGAGCCATCGGCTGCAGAGCCGGAGCGGCGATGTCCCGGTGCGGGAAGATATCTTCCAGGGTCACCTCTCTTTTGGGCTCGAACTTGATCGCCCCGGGACGGCGGAAACCCGGGCTGCGATTGGTGGGGGAGATCTCGGACTCGCTCAACTGTGCCATCGCTGCCGGTGCGACGCCCGGAAGGAAGGGCACCTGAAGCAAGAGCATCAGCAGGGCGAGGACAGATCTTCTCATCCCGCTTCTCATCTAGATCAAGCTCGCCGTCATGTCCTCCAGCGACACGAAACGGGCCGAATGGACGCCGGACTGCGTATCGAGGGCAGTGACGTCATCCTTGCTGAGAGGATCGTCCAGGGTCATGACCATGACGGCGTCCTGCCTGACACCGACACGGCCGACGCTCATGGTGCTGATATTGATGTCCTTCTCCCCGAGAATAGTGGCCACTCTCGCTACCATGCCGGGCTGGTCTTTGTGCATGGTGAAGAGCATATATCTGGCCGGGGTGAGATTGATGGGATGATCGTTGATCCGGGTGATGATCGCCTCGTTATGAGCCAGGATGGTGCCGGCCACCGAGGTGGTGCCCTTGTCCGAAGAGAGGATGATCACCAGCTCGTCGTGGTATTGTCCGGACTCTTCGAAACGGCTCGCCCGCACGTGAATGCCGTGATTCTTGGCGACGATCTGAGCATTCACATAGCTGACCCCCTCAATCTTGCCCATGAAGAGACCTTTGAGAGCCGCCACCACAAGCGGTGCGCTATCCTTGGTGGCAAGGTCGCCGTAGGCAATCACCTCCACCTCGGTGACGCTGCCGTCGGTGAGCTCTCCGGCGATGGCGCCCATGGCTTCCGAGAGACCGAGATACTTGCCCAGGCTCTTGAGGATATGGGGTTTCATGAAAGGCAGGTTGACCGGGCTGCGAGCGATGCCGTCGATGAGATAGTCCCTGATCTGCTCCGCCAGATCAATCGCCACATTGAACTGCGCCTCGACAGTGGAGGCTCCCAGGTGCGGGGTGAGGATGACTTTCTCCTTGAGCTCGAAAAGAGGCGAGTCTTCCGGGGGCTCCCGGTCGAACACATCGAGAGCCGCCCCGGCTACCCGGCCTTCCCGGATTGCCCGGGCCAGGGCCGCCTCGTCCACGATACCGCCCCGGGAGGCATTGATGATCC
>JAGQHH010000206.1 GCA_020431945.1 Cyanobacteria bacterium HKST-UBA02
TTCCTGCCGGCTCTGACTGTCTTTGATGGCATTGGCTCGGGCTGCCATTTTGGCTGCCTTGGTCTTTTTGTCCAGGGCTCTGAGGGTGGTGGCATAATTTTCCAGCATGCTCACCAGGGATTCCCCTTCTCGTCCCCGGGCCATGGTATGCACGTCGATGGCTTGCTTGTAGACGGGCTCGGCCTGGTCGTGCTTTTCCTGCAGCCGGTACAGATCCGCCAGCCTGGCCATGGCATAGGCTACTTCGATATGATGGGCTCCCAGGCTCTTGCTTCTTGCCGAGATCGCTTTTCGGCAGAGGGTCTCGGCGGCCTTGTAGCGCTTCAGCTCCGCCAGCACATCGATATAGTTGTTGAAAGAGCGAATCACGTCCGGGTGATCCGGGGCGAATTTCGTGGAGCGGATAGTATAAGACCGGACCAGATAGTCGGCGGCGGTCTTCAGATCGCCTTTCTGGTAATAGAGCCCACCCAGGTAAGCCAGGGTGGTGGCGACATTCTCGTGATTCTCGCCGAGGATCTCTTCCTGCATGGCAAGGGCTTTGCGCCAGTAGTCACCGGCCTGGTCATGCTTGCCCTGCTCGAAAAAGAGTTGCCCGAGCTCGCAGAGACTGTTGGCGACTTTCGGGTGCTCGGCTCCGAAAGCATCTTCCCGGAGTTTCAGGGCTTCTACTGCTACCTCCTCGGCTTTGTCATAGGAGCCCGAGATCATATGACAGCGGCAGATATGATCCAGGACCTCGGCTACGTTGGGGTGTTTCTCTCCGAAGCTTTCTCTGTACAGGTCGGCGAGCTGATGCCAGAGAGCCAGGGCCTCGTCATAGAAATGGAGCTCTTCTTTGATCTCGGCCAGGCTCGAGATGATCGATTGAAGCTCCGGCGAGTCGGCACCCACGGCCTCGGTCTTGATCTCCAGCGCTTTGTGCATGAAGAGCTCGGCTTTGTCCAGCCGTCCTTGCTTGCGATAGACCTGGGCGAGATTGGCCAGGCTCTCGGCGGTCTCGGGATTGTTCTGCCCGAATAGTTTCTTTTGAAGGATGAAGAGCCTGATCAGGACATTTTCTGCTTCGCTGAATTTCTCCTGAGTTCTATAAATCGCGTCGAGATGCTTGAGACTCTTGATCACTTCCTGATCGTCCGTGTTGGCGTCTTTCTCGAAAATCTCGGTGGCCCGCACACAGATCTGCTCGGCGATATCATGACGATCGATCTCGAAATAGAGCGCTGCCAGCTTGTCCAGAGTCTCGCCCACTTCGGGGTGCTCGCTTCCGAGCTGGCCTTCTCTGATCTCCAGGCTGAGTGTATAGAGCTCTTCGGCGCGGTCATATTCTTTGCGCAGGAGGGCGAGCTTTGCCAGGCGATCATAGGTGGCGGTGAGCTCCAGCTCAGGCTGGGAGAGGGTCTCTGTCTTGATCCTGAGCACCCGGTTGAGAAGCTGCTCCGCTTCGCCATAATGCCCCTGCATCTCGTACATGTCGGACATGCCTTCCATGTATGGTATCAAATGCGGTTGACGCGATTCGGGGATCTTGTCGATGACGAACCAGAGCTTTTCGTAGACCGAGCTGGCGTCGGTGAGGCGGTTGGAGTTTTTGTAGAGATTGGCCAGGGCGCCCATGGCTGCGATCACGTCAGGATGGGAGGCGCCCAGGAGCGGTTCGCGGATGGTGATGCAGCGTTCATAGATAGGCTCCGCCTCGGTCCAGCGGCCGGTCTCGTCGTAGAGAATACCCAGGGCGAAGAGGACTTCGCCTACTCCGATGTCGGTTTCTCCCAGGAGTCTTTCTCTTTCTTCGAGGCAGGCGAGAAAACGCTCTTCGGCTTCGAGCAAATTGCCTCTTACATGCAGGATCTCGCCGAGATCGAAAAGACATCCGGCGCGACCGGCATCTTCGGAGCCGATGCCTTCCCTGAGCTCGATGACACGCCGGCAGAGATCTTCGGCTTCCCCTATTCTTCCCCTGCGGTAATAGATACGGTAGAGGCTACTGAGGGTCTCCACCAGCTCCGGATCCCTGGGACCCGAGTACTGCTCTCGCTCCTGTCCGGCGCGCTCGAGAAGCTCTTCGGCTTCTTGATACTTTTCCTGGTGGCACAGGACTTCAGTAAGCTTTTCGAGAGTGAGAGGAAGGCGTTTGTCTCCCGGCTCGAATTGCTCTGCTTCGGCAAGGGCTTTGCGCCAGAGAATCTCGGCTTCGGCGAAATTGCCGTATTCGAAAGCGTGGTCAGCGTCGGCTTTGAGGTGACTCCACCTGGAACTCATCTTGCCTCTTGTCTATTGCGGTAACTGTACCAATAGGATATCAGAGAGGCCTGTCATTATTGATCCGTTGTCATTAGCAACGGGGGTCTCATCTGGCGTAGACTGTAGCACTGTTAGTTATATGCACTGATAATGGAACACCATGGTCGAAGCGCAGAAAGTGGAAGCCCTGCCCACCGTCGAAGATATCCTCGCATTATCGGAGGATTCCCCGGAGCGAGCCGAAAAGACCTACCGCATGCTCAGCCGGCTCCTTGCCGGTCTCGAGAGTGCCGATGAGCGCCATCTTTCGGTGCGTGTCCTGCACAAGCTCGCTGCCGCTCTTGATGGAAAGAGCCTTCCTCATCTGATCGTCCGGGCCATGCCTGTACCCGGCCTGGACCGCCCGATCCGTTTGCTTCTCACTCCGGCTGTTTTTTCTCCGGAGATGTGGGGACAGACTTTTGCCGAAGGACTCATGAAAGTTCCGGAGCAGTTCGACGGCACCAGAGTGGTGGAGCTCGGGACAGGTTCGGGCTGGATCAGCCTGCTTCTTCTTTTCCGGACCAATGTCCAGGAAGTGGTCGGTCTTGATATCAATCCGGTGGCGGTCACCATGGCGCGGCTCAATGCCTGGCTGAACGGTACCCGTGAAGATGGCTCGGTGGTGCTCAGTCAGGCCGGGGCTCCCATCGTGGGAGCTTTCCGGATAATCGAATCGGATCTTCTCCAGGCAGTGATCGCCGAGAGGCAGGACTTCGACCATGTGATCGGCTGCATACCCCAGGTTCTCCATCCGGAAGGTAATAGCGAGGCTGCAGAGCCGCGTCTCAGCGAGCGCGAGCTCTATGATTTGAGCAATTATTGTTTCGAGCAGGGCATTCTCGAAGATCGATTCGGCCTGCCCCTGATTGCCCGGGCTCTCGAGCAAGCCCAGGTCTGTCTCAAGCGTGGCGGCAAGGTTACCCTTATCCTGGGTGGACGACCCGGTCCCGAAGCCATTGCCTCGATGTTCGTCCGCCGGGGTTACGAGCCGGAAATTCTCTGGAGCCGACGTATTACTCAAGCCGATGACACGGACCTCAAGTCCCTTGTCAAGCTCGAGCAAGCCCACGGGATCAAATTTCATTTTTTCATGTCCCGCAACTCCCGGGAGTCGCTTTCTGCCGAGACGGCAGTGAGGATGCTCCAGGCCGGTCACGACGTCTATCACGATCTTCTGGTCTATCGAGCCAGCACCGCATTCGAGAAAGCAGCCTTCGGCTTCGTCTCCAATCTCCATAGAATGTCTCTGGACTCTTTACGGAAAGAGCTGGATTTCTCCAGGATGACCGAAGAGCAGATGAGCTTTCTCGATCGGCTCTCCCAGGAGCTCCTCCGGTCCAGGACCATACCCTATCCTCATGAGCGTAGCGATCTCAGTCTGCGCAAGCGGCTTTCCAAGTTCTTGCGAATCTATTGCCAGCTTCCGGTGGAAGCCGACGAGATGTTCGTGGCCCCGGAGCGCAGCGAGCTGCTTTCCATGGTGGTGAATATGGTGGCGAAGCAGTCTTGCTCGGTGCTTCTCTCCGAATCGTTACGTGAAGTCTATGGCAGGCTCGGTCAGGATCTTTTCGTGGATACGGTCTGGTGCAACGACGACCTCTCCGAGATCCTCGAGCTCGACGACGTGCTTGCGCCCTCGGTGGTGGTTCTGGCACCCAGACAGTTCGTGAGGCCCTCTCCCATAGTTCTTTCGGCTCTTTTCGATCATGCTCGCAAGCACCCGGATACTTATTATGTAATCGACGACTCCGCCAATTTCGAGATCGGCTCGCAGCTCGACGCCAATATGATGATCCGCCTTGCCGGCCAGATGGAGCTGCCCGAGAATGTCGTGCTTCTTTATGGTCTGATCAAAAATGTGGTGGCGCCGGATCTGGAGCTCTCTTTCATTCTAAATGCGCCGCCTTCCTGGATCGAGGGATTCGATGTCGCTTCCGAGCTGACTTACTCTCGAATTCCATATCCGAGCCAGCTCTACTACGAATGGCTCTTCGACGACCTGCTCTCATTTCCGTTTCCTGTTGAGACCATCGACTCCAACTATGGCAACCGCAAAAACGCCGAGCCTGCGCGAGCGGAGTTTCTGGAAGCTGCTTCCGATCCTGTTTTCGCGCCCAAACCTGTGGATGTGGATGACCCCGAACTCATCCGGCTCGACTACGGAGAGTTCGAGCATCCGGTCCCTGATCTCCTGGTCCGAGGAATCATCAAAGGCTTTGTAGAACCTCAGAGCGACTATCTTCCCGAGGTGTTGCGCTATCGAATCGCTTCTTATATGGCCGCAACTCGGGAGACAATGATCCTCCCGGATCGAGTGGTGCTCTCCCAGGGAGTTTTTCCTCTTTTCGGCGCTTTTCTCAAAGCTGTTTCGAAAAAGCTCGGCCGGTCGCCCCGGGTGCTCCTGCCCGGTGGCTCATACGGACCCCTCTATCCGATGATCGCCTATCACGGTGCTCGGGTCCTGCCGCTTGCCAGCGAGCCTGAACAGGGATTTCTCTTAGACGTCGAAAAGCTCCGCTCTCTCGAGCAGAAGCCCGATGTGCTCTGGCTCACCCAGCCCAATAATCCAAGCGGGCTCTTTTTCGAGTCGAGCCGGGTGGCGGCGATCATCGACTGGTGCGTGGAGAATCAGGTCTATCTGCTCGCCGATGAGATCTTCTTCCTTCTCAGCGATCATCGTCTTGGTGCCTGGACTCCCCCCTCTCTGAGTTTCGGATCGCATTTGTCTTCCAGTGAAGCTGCCCGCTATATCTTCGTCACAGACGGACTTTCCAAGGCGTTTGCCGCCGGTGGTCTGCGCTGCGGATTTCTTGTCTGTCCCGATGCTGCTTTCGCAGACCTCGTGCAGTCGCATCTCAAAGCCCCACCGGCGGTGCTACTCAGGGCCTGGGACAATCTTTATTCGGCTTTTCTAGACGAGGCTCCCCATGGCATGATCGATGTCGCCGAGGCCCATCGAGAAGTGAGCAAATATCTGCTCGGGGCTCGCAAGACTCTCAGCACCAATCGCGATCGGCTCCTTTCTCTCCTGCGCAGGCACGGTCTCGATGACGGTATCGATACTCCCTATAGAGGTGGCCTCTTCCTTCTTGCCAGGCTTGCCGACCGGCGAAGCGAGCTTGCCGAGAGCAAGAAGCTGCTGATCAACCAGGACGACTGGAGCCGCACCCCCTCCTGGGCAAGGCTCTGTTTCAGCCTGCCCGAGGCTCGCTTCGAAGAGGCTCTCCACCGTCTGGAGGAATTTCTCGGATGATCGACGGAAGGGAAAGAGTCTGCCTGATCACCGGGGCGACAAGCGGCATCGGCAGAGCGGCCGCCCGGGAGCTGGCTTCTCCTGGCTGGCTTCTGATTGTCCTGGGCCGCGATGGCGAGCGCTGCCGGGAGACGGTGGCGGAGATCGAGAGCGCCGCCCCGGAGGGCTCCCGGGTAGAGTACCGGATAGCCGATCTCAGCTCCCTGCAGGATGTTCTTCGACTTTCCGAGGAGCTTCATCGGGATCTGGAGCGGATCGATGTCCTGGTAAATAATGCCGGAGCGATTTTCACCACCGACCGGAAGAGCGCCGATGATATCGAGATGACCTGGGCCCTCAATCATTTCGGCTATTTCTGGCTGACCGTCGAGCTCCTGCCCCTTCTCGAAAAAGCCGACAATGCAAGGATCGTCAACGTCTCGTCGCGTGCTCATGTTCGAGGCCGGATCAAAGATCGCCAGGGAATCATCGAGAAGCGGAACGATCCTTTTTTTACTTATTCAAATACCAAACTCGCCAATATCTGGTTCACTCGATCCCTTGCTCGCCGGCTTGCCGACCGGGGGATCACGGTCAACAGTCTCCACCCGGGAGTGGTGGCCACAAGATTCGGCCGGGGCTGCGGGCCGGGCTCCCTGGTCTTGCGTGCTTTTGCCACTGTATTTGGTGTAAGCTCCGAGAAGGGAGCGGAAACCGTCGTCTATCTGGCGCGCTCCCCTGAAGTGGCTTCGGTGAGTGGTGCTTATTTCGTCAACTGCAAGCAAGTGGAGCCCAGCGCCCTGGCCAGGGACGATGCCATGGCCGAGAAGCTTTTCGATGTATCTGAAGAACTTACCGGGGAGCTCAAGAAGAAGATCAGAGCTTGACCTGCCAGGCCATGATATTGAGGATTGTCACCACCAGGGCGACAAATCCCAGCAGATTGGCCACCATTTTGCTCTTCGGTTCTTTCAGAAGACGGCCCAGGAGCAGGTAGATAATCGCCAGGGCTCCATAGAAAAGGCACAGCCTGTTTGCCAGGAGGAAGATACCTGGGCTCTGGGTACCGGTCCAGACATAGATGCCGGTGGAGGCGAGGATCCCGGAAGCCGGCATGGGAGGCTGCTCTTTGAGGGTGCCTCTCTCGGAGAGGAAAAGCAGGGTGGCGCCATCAGTGCCTTTGAAGGGGCGTCCGAGACGGTTGCAGCCGTGGACGACGAAGTCGTCGAAGTAGGAGGTCTGCGTCTCGGAGACGATATGTCCGCAGTTTATTGCGCCAGGATAGATAGCAGGCTCGCCGGGCCAGGTGCCGCCGGCTCGCAGGTGGGCGAAGAGCTGGTTGCGGTTGGCGAAACGCTTGTCCGGGAGCTTGACGCTGGTGACCACCGGATAGTCCAGGCGAGTGGTAAAGGGATTGTCGTAGTCGAAGTGGTGGATGTCGTCTTTGTTGAAACTTTCCGGATATGACCTTTCTTCGCGGTAGCATCGGTCCGCCGCCACCATGACGTTCTGCATATGAGAGATGATCTCGAGCTCCGGTGAATCGGCCCGGTAGAACATCAGCCCGGCGGCATTGGTGAGTCCCTCCGGGTGCAGCTCCATCCAGTATTCGCGGCCCCAGGGAGGAGCCAGCATCAGCCGGCCCAGGTCGAAAGCGGTGCCTGTGAATGCCTGGTATCCCTGAGTGATTTTGCGGTCACCAAGATTGAATATGGCTTTGCCCCCGTCCATGGTGAGGCTTACCAGCCCTCCTCCGGCCAGATAGGTCCGGCCTGCAGCCAGGGCCCCATCGCCGGATGACTGCCCGCCCAGCAGATAGAGAACCCCGAAAACAGCAAAAATCAGTGCCGGCACTCCCACCAGAAGAAGAATCGAGAGGGTGCTCTTGATTTTTTCGCCCAGTGAGTCCACCCAGTCCTTGATGGGTGCTATGGGCATCATGAAGATCGTGCGGGCGCCGGGAAGCTCCTTCTCTTCCTCTTCCTCCAGAAGCTCGTCATTGGTGCGGAGCCTCTTGACACTTGTGGCTACCGTGGCTCTCTCGGCTTCCCTGGCCATGGCCATGATTTCCTCGGCGAGCTCTTTGTTGCCCAGGGTGTTGCAGAGAGTGTGGATATTGTTGAGAGTGCGGGTGCAGTCCGAATGTCTGATACCGAGAGCCTGGATCTGGGCGTCCAGAAGATCCAGGGAGATGTTGAGAGCCTTGGTGTAATTATTGTCTTCGGTGGCGAGACTGATAAGGCTCTTGTAAGAAAGGAGCGACTGGTTATTAGTCGGACCGAGCTCTTTGATGGTCTGCTTGAAAAGAGCTTCGGCTTTTGCTGTATCACCGGCCTCAAGGCTTTCTATGGCCCTGGTGAATGGCGACGGCTCCTGATTCTTGTCGGTCATGATAACTGATTCCAGCTTTTGCCTATCATGTTATTGCATTATCTCGACAAGGTCACCCACTTTTACAACCCCGGTGTCGCGGTGTATGGCGTTCATGCCGAAAAGCACCTTGTTGTCTTTCTGTCGGTAGGATGAGAGTGTTCTCAGAGGCTCTTGACCCCGGCTGGCCGTGGCTTGATCGATAGTGGTCACCGTGCAGCGGGCGCAGGGCTCCAGCAGGTCGAAATTGATGGAGCCGATTCTGATGCTCTTGAAAGAGTCTTCTTGAAAGGGCTGGCAGCCCTCGATGACGATATTGGGACGAAAGCGATTCATCGAGACGGGCTCCGGGAGCCGTTCGTTCAGATCACGCAGGGAGGCTTCCGAAATGATCAGAAGCGGATAGCCGTCCTGGAAGCCGATTGTATTCTGCTCTTCGCCGTCATGGCGGACGGCGCGCCGGTGCGAATCGGCCATGCGCACCAGCCGGCAGTCTCTTGCCAGGAAAGCGCTGAGCCAGGCTCCGGCATCGTCGCCCTGATCGACAGCCTGGCAGTTGTCGCCCCAGACGATGACCCTCGAAGCCGGCGTCTCAACCCGGGAGCTCCCGATGGCGATCGGCTCCATGCCAGGCGCCGAAAGTCGGATACTGCCTTTCTCGAAAGAAAGAACCTCAACCTCGACCAGGGCCATTTTCGGGATTTCTCTCTGGGTGAGAAAGTTGCCGTCCGGCTTCACCACCATGAAAGCGCGGTCGAGAAGCAGCCCTCTGTGGTCGAGCTCGGCCCGGGTTAGAGCTATGCCTCCCAGCGACTTCACCGGAAAAAGATTGATGGCGGTCACGGTAATCGAGTCAGGGTGAAGCATCGAACTCCTGCTCCAGAAGATCTCGATCGCTTCTATAAACGGCGTCGTCGCTCGTCAGGACTTTTTGATCGATCTTGAGGGTCTTAGCCGCGGCGAGCTTATCCAGAACCTCCGCCGGCGGGTCCTCGAGCAGCGTGGCGTGTGCTGTTCTCTGCCGGTTGCGCTCCTCGATCTTCTTGTTCTTTACACCGATAAGCAGATAACGGAGAAGCGGCACGAGAAGGAACATAGTGCCATAGAAAGCGAGAAAGAGAATCAGGGGCATAAAGCCCGTTCCCATCATGGGGCTCATCACCAGGATCCAGGCACCGATGAAATTGAGACCGGCCACCACATAGACAGGGACCATTTGATCGGCTGGAACATTGCTGAATTTATAGAGCCATTCGTTGAGAAATGGCGGCAGGTCGGTGATTCTCGGTGCCTGGGCGGTGACCTGGAGCTCCGGGAAAGCATAGACTATGCCGCCTTTCTCGGTTACCTCCGGTTTGCCGTTGAAGCGCACCAGTACCGGCAGTACGCCGTCTTCGTCTCGGGGATCGGCTCCTGTATAGGGGGCGAGTTGCTCGGCGGTGACCACCCCGCCGGAGCGTCTGATCACTTCGGCTGCCATGGCCCATTGGCGCTCTTCGGCGTTCTGGTTGGGATCGCCATCACCGAAGAGGAAAGAGAAGCAATTGAAGAGGAAATTGCCCTTTTCGGCGGTCCGTACCGTCGGTCGGTCGTAGCGGTAGGTCGCCGGATAGCGGCTTCCGTAGTTACCGTAGAAGAGATAGAAAAGCAGGTCTCTGATGATCAGATAGTCGAAGAAGCCGATACGAAATCCGAATCCCCTGTCGCCTCCCCGGTTGTCGCCGCCCCGGGACATATAGATGATCAGGATCATGAGCAGTCCGATGACGATCAGCAGGGAGAGAATCAGACCGAGACCGAAAGAGATGCGAAGCAGGAAGTAGCCGGCGCTCATCAGAGCCTTGCTCGCCTGCTCGAACTTGAGCATCATGCCCCTGGTCATATAAGCCGAATTGATATTGCCCGGGAAGTTGTAAGCGATATCGCCGGTGGTGCTAACTTCCAGATGCCCCTGGGTATCCGAGGCGATCTGATTGAGCTCCGAGCTCACTCTCAGAATGGGCAAACCGGTCTTGGATGCCACATCAGCCACGGTCACTCGACCGCCGAGCTGGCCTATGGCCTCGATGACCTGTTTCTTCGTTTTAGTTTGAGTTGCCATTTTTCTTCAGTGATGGCCGAGGGCGCTTGCTGCAGTGATCATTGCGATTATGGCACACATGAGCGATTCGCCCGCGACCGCTCCGGATGCGACCGGAATGGTGTAGGTAGAGGCGTTCCTGCTGTTTACCATGGACCAGATAAGGGCCAGGACCGCACCTATAAAAAAGGATAAACTATTCGCGAAGACAACGACCCAGGAAAGTCCCAGACCCATACTGGATGGCAAAAATTTCTTTACCCTTGGCGGGGCGTAAGCCTCGGCGACGGTGAGACCGATGCCCAGGAGTGCCGCTATGACCATGCCGATACGGGCCGTCTCGGGCACATAATGGATGCCGTTGCTCAGGGCTTCCGCCACTGCCCGCCACATATTGGCGGCAGGCGGGTTGAATTTGTCCAGGGCTGCTTTGTCCGGGACCATGAGATACCAGGCAGGCACAATGGCAAGACAGCCGAAAAAGACGCCGATGAACTGGGCGATGAATTGCTTTCTGGCATTGGCACCCAGCAGATAGCCGCTTTTCAGGTCGGTCAGGAGATCCGCCGAGCTGCTGGCGATATTGGCTGTGACGCTGGCCGCCATTAGATTGGTGGTGATGTTCGATGGAGCCAGGACAGCATAGGTGAGCTGGGTGATCTTGCCCATTGCGCCGATGGGGGTGATATCGGTCTCGCCGGTGGCGCGGCAGGCGACAAGAGCGAGGAAAAAGCTCATGACGACGCTGAGCAGCCCCAGGGCGACATTGATCTTGAAAGCGACGAATTGCAGGATGATCATGAAAATCGTCAGGGGCACCAGACCGAGAACGAGCCAGAGGGTCGGCACTTCGATATGGGCGGTGGGGTCGGCGCCCTCCTGGGCGGAGCCTTTGACGGCGGCTCTCACCGAGGCCATGGCTTTGACCACGGTACGCCACTGCATGGCGAAGGCTGTCAGTCCGGAGGCTACGAGCAGGGCGGTGCCGGGCCAGAGGGACCAGCGCAGGAGACGACCGGGCTCGTCTACCTGGCCGATCTCGATGATATGGGGACCGATGACAAAATAGAGAAGCGAAGCGCCCAGTAGCATGGAGGTGGAGACCCGGAGCCCGACGATCATACCGGCGCCGATTAAGAGGATGCTGGGCTCGAAGCCGAAGCCGGGCAACTTGCTCATGTCGAGGGCGCCCCGGCTGATGCTGAAGGGAATCATTTCCGGGAGCTTGAATCTGGTTGCAAGCTGCCAGGCGAACTCGCCTTTGCCGGCAAGTCCGACCAGGGCGCCGACTGCCATGGTGGCTACCAGGGCATAGGCCTGTCTGACCGCTTCCTGACCTTTGCCGTAGAGACTCTTGAGGGTCTCGGCAGCAGCGATGCCGCTGGGGAAGGCGAGATTCTCGCGGTTAATCATCTGGCGTTTCATCGGCACTGCCAGGAAGACCCCGAGAGCGGCTGTCACCAGGGTCCAGGGCAGGACTGTCTGCCAGCCTATATGGACGCCGGTGATTAAGAGAAGCGCACCGAAAGCGGTGCCGATTGTCGCTCCGGTAGAATAGCCTGCTGCTGAAGCTGTGGACTGCATGCAGTTGTTCTCCAGGATAGTCATCTGGCTGACACCTGGAACAATCAGGCGCACGGTCCGCCAGATCACGAAGGAGAGCACGCAGGCGGTGATCGCTACACCGAAGGACCAGCCGACCTTGAGGGTGGTGTAGAGATTGGAGATGGACATGAGAGCGCCGAGAAAGCCTCCCATGAGGACTGCCCGGACCGTGAGCTGGGGGACATCGTCGCCCTGATAGACATTTTCGAGCCAGTGCTTCTGAGCATCTTCGAATGACGCGAACTCTACAGGAACTTGCTCGGGAGTCTCGACTATTTCTTCTTGCTCTTGCTTCTCGATCTCTTCGCTCACGATTCCCCCGGGCTATGTCTTGATCATGCAGAAGCTCTCGTTCTCGAGACCGCGCAGGGCGGTGGCGGAGGCCACCCGCGAGATGGCGAGCTGGAAGGCGGCGGTGCGCAGGTCGCAATGGGTGGAGCGGGCGGTACTGACGATCTCTTCGTAAGCGGTGAGCATGGTCGTCTTGAGCTCGCGGTTGACCCGCTCGAGATTCCAGCGGAATTGCTGGATGTTTTGCACCCACTCGAAATAGCTCACCACCACGCCGCCGGCGTTGACAAAGATGTCCGGGAGTATGGTCACTCCTCTTTTGAGGAGATGCTCGTCCGCTTCCGGGGTGGTGGGTCCGTTGGCAGCCTCGATGATATAGCTGGCCTTGATATCTTTGGCGTTGTCCGATGTGATCACGCCGCCCAGAGCGGCCGGGATCAGGACGTCGCAGTCGGTGGTGAGGAGGTTGTCTCGTTTCATGGCGTCGGCGTCGCCAAAACCGCATATGGTGCCTGCCGACTGGGTGTGATTGAGCAGGGCGTCGATATTGATCCCGTCTTTACTGGCGATGGCGCCTCCGGCATCGGATATCGCCACGATCTTGCCGCCGGCGTCGTGGATGAATTTGGCGGCGAAGGAGCCGACATTGCCGAAGCCCTGGATGGCGAAAGTGAGATCCTTGATCTCGCGTCCCTCGTCCTTGAGAAGAGCCTCCGCTGCGAAAAAGACTCCCTGACCGGTGGCTGCCTCCCTGCCCATGGAGCCGCCCAGCTCCACGGGTTTGCCTGTCACCACTGCCGGTGTCCAGCCGTGATACTTGGAGTACTGGTCGACTATCCAGGCCATGGTCTGGGCGTTGGTGCCCATATCCGGAGCCGGGATGTCCAGTTGCGGTCCGATGATGTCGTGGATATCGTCGACGAAAGCCCTGGTGATGCGCTGCAGCTCGGTATGGGAGAGCTGTCTGGGATCGCAGTTGATGCCGCCTTTGGCGCCGCCGTAGGGAATATTGACCACGGCTGTTTTCCAGGTCATCAGGGAGGCCAGGGAATTGACTTCGTCGGGATCGACTTCCGGGTGGAAGCGTAATCCGCCTTTCATGGGTCCCCTTGAAGAATCGTGCTGGACCCGGAAGCCCGTATATGTAGCCATCTCGCCATTGTCGAGCTCGACAATGCACTCGACTTTCACCTCGCGTTTGGGCGAGATCAGGACCTTCTCGAGCTGAGACATGATCCCCAGCTCGGTGGAGGCTTTCTTGAAGTAATAGTTAGTAGCTTCGATGGCTGTCATCATCGTCTCCGTAAAAATAGATAGAGTAGCACCTTGAAATCAGGCTGCGAGATCAGGCGCGTCTTTTCAGAAGATAGAGAGTGCGCAGGCTGCCCTCGATATCATCCACCGCCTCAATCGCGAAGTACTGTTTGAAAGCAGCCTCGAATCCGTCCCTGTGGTAGTCGGCAAAGATGTCGCGGCGGCTGGCGAGGAGCCGGTCCACCTGGGAGTCGCCCCGGGGCACGAACTCGACTATGGCAGAGGGGGCGAGTTCGGCGAAAAAAGCAGCGACTTTAGCAAGGGGGACGTTATTGGAAATTGCCAGGTGGTGAATGAGGGCCAGGGCCATGATCAGATCGCCGGGCTGGCGCTGGAAAATCGCCGGTCTTTCCCGATTGGCCCAGCCGATGGCCGGGGAAGGCGCCGTCAGATTCACCAGCAGAGGCAAAAGATTGCTTTCCTTCTCGGCTCGGACTTTCAGATAGTTGATTTCGACTGCCTGGTAGTCGAGATCTAAAGAAGCGGTGAAAGCGCCACGGCTGCTTGCCAGGCGGCTGAAGTGACCGACATTGGCGCCCAGATCCAGTACCAGGCCGGGTCCGACCCTCTCGAGATGGGCCCGGACCAGGGTCTCTTTGGCTTTGAAAGAGCTGTCGCTGTAGTTGTGCTCCTGGTAGTAATTCTGCCACTCGGTCACGGTGTCTTTCGGTCTCAAGCCTTCCACCAGGCTCTTGAGACTCTCTAGAATTCCCGAGAGCCCCCGGCGGTCCAGGGTGTTCCGCTGTTTCTCCAGATCCTGCTTGATCTTCTCGGTGCCGGCGTCACTGTATCGGGCCTGACTCCTGGCATGCATGTGGATATGGATGTTCAGGAAAGGATTGAGAGAAGAGCGCCAGGGCAGGAGGCTCGAGGCGAGATCCAGGGGAATGCCGTCGATGCTTGTTGTCAGAAGCTGGCTCAGGCGCTGGTCTTTGTAAGCCATCAGGGCCAGCGGCGCCAGGAAATGCTGGCAGAACTGCCGGTAGGCGACCCAGGGAGAGCCTTCTTCGTAGAGCTCGAAGGAGAGGGTGTCGATGAGGACCGGCTGGTGGTGCCGGAACTGGATATTGTAAGCACTGGCGTCTTTCAAGCAGAGTCCCCGGGCGAGCGCCCGGTTCTGAATCTCCAGGGTGGTCAGGGCGGCGTCCCGGAGCTGGCTGAAACACCATTCGTAGGGATAGGAGATAAAAGGGAGGCGCTCCGGTTTGAGCACGGTCAGGCAATCCGGGCTCTGACCCCGGTCCCTGCCCAGGTCTTCGTGCCGGATCAGGAGCCCGGCTTCCTGGAGCTCAGCCAGCAGTCCGGAGCTTGCGAGAAGAGTCAGATCTTCCTCATAGCACCGGTTTACCTGGCGGAGAAGCTCTCCGTCCTGCTCGAATATGAAACCGCTCGGGTCACGAAAAGATGAATCTAGCGCTGTTTCAGGACTCATCTCGGGAGCTTGTTTCGGCCTTCGGTTTGAACTTCTCGACGATTCTGGACCAGAATAGCTTAACTGTGGTCAAACCTGCCAGGGCGGATCCGATAACGAGCTGGAAGATGAAGCTGCCGGTGCCCGGATCGAGGTAGGCCAGGGCCGGCTCAGGACAGGTTACGAGCCATACCATTGCAGCAGCCAGTGGGATAAAAAGAGATTGCATAGAGACCCTCGGGCGAAGGTTGGTAAACAGCCACAAAGCCATTATGCCCAGAATAGAGCCTCTTAGCTCGCCTGTGTCTCAGAATGCGGTAGGAACGACGGCGCTGGTGAAGCGGAACATCGAGGCAGCTTGCTCGGGAGAGCGTACCGCTGTGGCTCTCAGCTTCTCGACACTGTCGATGACGAAATCCACCCGCTTGTCGGGCTCCATGGCAGGAACCCGGATGACCTTGATTCGCTTGTCCCGGTAACACTGCTCGATGATCTTGGTGATCTCGAGGGTGAATTCCAGGTCTTCCCGACGAACATCGTTGGCGTCGAAGAAGGTCAGGGGCTCAATCAGAAAAGCGACGTCGTACTGGGTGGGATCGATGGTGGAGAATATCGGCGGCACCGGCATCCGGTCATAGAGGTAATAAGCCTCGCCGTCGAAAGCACCGCGGTCGAGAAAGACAGGCTTGTCGAAGTCCAGGATCGATGATTCGGCAGCCATCTGCCGGCGCAAGACTTCTGCCTGGAATTTGCCTCGATCTACCCAGGGCAGGATTTTCCCTTCCTTGATTACCTGGGTGGCAATCTCGTGCACCACACGGTAGCCTCGAGTTTGCAGAAGAGAGATTATGGTTGTTTTCCCGACTGATGGTCCGCCGGTGATTACGATTTTCATTTGTACCCGCCAGTTTGGTCGCCGCCAGCTAGCTATCGCAGCTAGTTTGTAATGTAAGACAAGGTGCTCACGCGATCAATGTAATTTCCCTCAATGTTGTGGTGGTTTCCCCACTGTGCCTAGATTTAGTGACCAATTCGTGAAATCAGCCTTCTCATGAGAAGATGTAAAGGTGGCGCTTAGGAATTCTTGAGG
This sequence comes from Cyanobacteria bacterium HKST-UBA02, assembly GCA_020431945.1. The sequence continues at coordinate 15,680 of JAGQHH010000206.1, forward strand.
TGACAGCAATAGCCGGATAAATCGAGGTCGAAAGAGGTGACCGCCTCGATGACTTTTTCAGCCTTGAGTCAAGGGGGCGGAAGGGTTGGACTGATCCGTGATATAACATGATGCTCGATATGTTCGAGCCTCGTGCTACACGTCGTTCTTATCAATCAGGGGGACCGAGTTTTGGGTATTTCAGTCGAGTCACTGGCGATGACCACAGTATCGTTCGTCATGTGGTTTCTGGTTTTCTGGGTGTATTACGGTCTTGGCATTACTCTTGGCTATCACAGGCTGCTTACGCACAAATCCCTGAAAGTCCCGCCCCTGGTCAAATATTTCTTCGTGTCCGGCGGCTATCTCTGCTTCATGGGCGGTCCGATCAACTGGGTCGGAGTGCATCGTCTGCATCACCAGAAGTCCGACCTCGAAGGGGATCCGCACAGCCCTACAGAAGGCTTCAAGCATGCCCTGTATGAGTGGATGTTCACCATGGGCGATCGCCAGAGCACCGAGGAGCTGCAGAAACAGGTTCCGGATCTCATGGACGACAAAGTCCTCCGTCTTTTCGGCGCCGATCACTCCGCTCGTCAAGCGGCTCTCTGTCTGAGCATCTGTGCGATCTTCCGGATTCTCACCCTGGTATTTTTCGGCTGGACGGCTTTCTTCGCCAATTGTCTCGCTTCTTTCATGGTCTTCTGGTCCCCGCAACTGGTCAACTCCATCTGCCACATGCAGAATCACGGTTATCGTCTGCATCAGACCCGGGACGAGAGCCGCAATGTCTGGTGGGTGGCGATGCTTTCTTTCGGCGAAGGCTGGCACAACAATCACCATGCGATTCCCAAGTCGGCTCGTCATGGGATGGCCTGGTGGGAGTACGACTTCACCTACATGGTCATCCTCATGCTCGAGAAAGTCGGTCTCGCCTGGGATGTGGTAAGACCACCGGCCCTGGTGCTGGCTAAAGCCGGGACCGAGCCCAAGAGCCCCCTGCCGGCTTCCGCCGAGAAGGTCGGATCGCCAGCGGTCAAATAGCCTCACCTGATTAACTGTTTGGCTTCAAAACCTGCCTTCCTCCCCATGGTCCATCATGAAGATGCATGGGGAGGATTTATCATGAAACGAGTCTTGATTCTGTCAGCATCATCCGGCAACGGTCATATCAGAGCGGGCCAGGCTCTTCTTCGGGCTTTCGAGAGCCGTTACCCCGGGGCGCTGGTGGAGCAGGTGGATGCCCTGAGTTTCACCAATTTCGCCTTTCGCAATTTCTATTCGAAGGCATATATCGAGATGGTCAACAGCCTTCCGGGTGTCCTCGGTCTCCTCTACGATTTCGCGGATGAGCCCTGGAAAGACGAGAAGCGCCGGCTGATCATCGACCGCTTCAACATGCGACCCCTGATCAGGCAGATCATCGAGAGCCAGCCCGATCTTATCGTCTGCACCCATTTTCTACCGGCGGAGATCGTCTCCCATCTGATCTGCCGGGGGCGAATAAAAAGCCGGCTGGCTGTTGTCATAACCGATCTCGATGTGCACTCGATGTGGTTGTGCCACCACTATCATCGTTATTTCGTAGCCATGGAGGAGACCCGGATCCATCTGTCCATGCTTGGATTCGAGCCTTCCCGGATCGAGGTCTCCGGCATCCCTGTGGATCCTGTCTTTCTGGAGCGCAAGGAAAGAAACGCCATGCGGGCCCGTTACGGACTCGATCCGGATCTGCCGACGATTTATCTATCCACCGGCGGTTTCGGAGTCGGGCGAACCAGGGAGATACTCGAAGCGCTCGCCCATATGCGCAATCGGGTGCAGGTGCTCGCCATGTGCGGCCGCAACCAGAGCCTCCTGTCCGAGCTCTTCGGCTCGGGCAGCACCATGGGCAATGTCACTGTGGTGCCGGTGGGTTTTACCACCGATGTCGACGAGTATATGGCAGCATCGGATATGGTGCTGGGCAAGCCCGGAGGGCTGACCACATCGGAGGCTCTGGCAAGAGGTCTGGCTTTTGTCATAGTCAATCCCATCCCGGGTCAGGAAGAGCGCAACGCCGATCATCTCCTGGAGCAGGGTGTCGCCATCCGTTGCAACAATCTGCCTGCTCTGGCCTATAAAGTCGACGCTCTTATCGACCAACCGGAGAGACTGACTGCCATGCAGGCACGAGCCCTGCAACTGGCCCGCCCGGACGCCGCCGGTGCCATCGTCGAATCCCTGATGACGGACTCCGGGAAGGAGCCCGGCAATACCGCCGAGCGAGACCATCGCTGCCGACCTCTTCGCAAGAAGATTCTGCGGGAAGGTCTGCGATTTCAGATCGCAGACTCAAGAGAGCTCCAGCCGAGCGCTCTGGCGGTCTGAAGTCTCAATAGTTATATTTATTCAATGGAATCGCCCTATCGGGAAGCAGCAGACCTGTCTCTTCAAGATTTGCTATAGCTGCGATGATCTCTTGAATGCTCATGTCCCGATTAGGATCGTTGTACAGGTAGATCAACAGCAGTCCTGGATGATGACTTCCATTGGCTCTACAAGTGGTGGCAAGAGTGTCGAAGTCGTCGCAATTGGAAGTGATGATGACGCAAGCACTCATCGACAAAAAGCCTAAGGCTCAATGTCTATTCCCTTTTCTGCAAGACGGCGCTTTTCTTCGGCAGCTTCCATCTCCAGTAGCCCCCTGTTCTGCTCGCAATACGCGACTATTTCATCTATAGCTTCGATCGGGAGGTCCCAGTTTTCGGCTGCTTCCTGTGGAGACAGCTCATTCACCATCATCCCGCTCCAAACTGACGCAGCAGGTAGTTTTCGTCCTTTGACGAAAAGCTGCTCCTTCCATGGATGTGCCTGCCGTATGAGAAATCTCCATGTTTGAAGATTG
>JAGQHH010000207.1 GCA_020431945.1 Cyanobacteria bacterium HKST-UBA02
GGTTGCCGCGCAGGTCGAGCACCAGAGCTTTGGAGCCGGCTGCCCGGGTGAGGGCGGCGCGCATCTCGCTCTCGACGTTCTTGGACATGAAGTCGGCGAGTCGCACGTATGCGACGCCGTCGCCCAGGTCCTTGTAACGGGTCACCTTGGCGGTGACCTTGGCGCGCACGACCGGCACCGTAAGCGGTGTCACACCGCCCTTGCCGTCGTCGCGCTCGATGCCGAGGGTGACCGTGGTGCCGGCCTTGCCGCGGATGAGGTCGACCACCTCGTCGGAGGTCTTGCCCAGGATCGGCTTGCCGTCCACGGTGACGATGGAGTCACCGGCCTTGAGACCGGCTTTCTCGGCAGGCGAGTTCTCGAAGGGATCTTCCACCACGACGAAGGGGCGGTCCACTGTGACGGTGTAGACAGCCTTCTTCTCGGCTTCGGTCGGTTCGCGGCCAAGGTCACTGAGCTTCTTCAGCTCGCTGAGGGTGCCCTTGACCTGGACATAGATGCCGATGCCCGTGATGGACGGATCGATCTGCTGGTTGAAGTGCTCCACCGCCGCCGGGACCAGGTAGTGGTCGTGGATCTGCCGCGTGCTGCGCAGCATCTCGGCGATGGCTTCATCGGTGCCCTTTTCGGTGTCGAGGGCGCCGGTTCCGTCGTACTTGTGCTCCCACACCGCAGCCCAGGTCTGCATGGCAGTCGGGTCGGTGTAGTTGATGTGATGGTCCCGAACGAGCTCGAACACTTCTTTGTAGAGCTTGGGACCGTCAAACTGCTGCTGCTGCGAAGTCGCCGCAGGCGGAACGATTTGCTGTTGAGCCGAGACCGCGCCAGGCGCCAGCCACAGGAATGCGGCGGCGACGGCGCAGATCAGGCCGGACAGCCGATTGCGCTTTGAATGCATGGATCTCTCCAGTTTTCTGGTTGGAGTTGCGTTAATACGCAGAGGAGGAGGAAGATGGCAGCGGTGCCGTCTGCAGTAGACGGCACCGCTTACGCATCAGGGGATTCTGCAGAGCGGGCACAAACAATTCAGACTCCACCCGGAGGTGATGCCCAATTGCATGTAACGACCCATACCACTGTTTACTTCGAATCCCAGGGGCGCGGCACCAGGGCTTCGAAGCCCTTGATGATCTGCCAGTTCTCCTCGTCGCTGATCGTCTCGCCCAGGTAGATGGCGCGCTCGCACAGCGAGATGACGGTATCGATTTCAGCGAGCTGCGCGTGGTCGTCCAGGAAGTCGCGGATCTCGAGGATCGTCGCGGCTTCGATGGGCTTACCGGTGACAGCCTGCAGGTAGGTGCGCAGAGCACCCTCGATGCCGGCGTAATGCTCGACCTTGAAGCCACCGTCTCTGGTGCTGGACATGACCTTGTCGAAGGCCCTCCAGGCAGCGACGTGCGGCGGCACCTTCTTCCGCGGGATGATGCGGTTCAGGTACTTCACCACCATCAGTCCCGGGAAGAACAGGACCAGGAAGAACCCTGCGATGAGCAGGGGCATGGTGGGCCACGGGTCGCGCGGCGCTTTGGCGTCGAGGTCGCCCTCGAGCAAGCCGGTTCCGTGGTCGACGGTATTCGAGCCGGACACGACGAAGTCAGGCGTGGTCAGAACCTTCCAGACGGGGGTCTTCCCGTCCGGCGCCATTTCCGTCGCATACCGGAGGTCGAGGTTGAAGATGAGGTGTCCGCCCGGCCGCGACTCTTCCGGCGGCGCTACGGACATGGGCACCCAGGACTGCACGGTCAGGTCGATGCGGTAAAGCACCTTCCCGTCACCAGCAGGCTGGCTCCGCACCGTGGGCTCCTCGACCAGCTCGAAGTCCGACCCCGTGAACGAGATCTTCTTCTGCTTGAGGGAAGAGAAGTCCATCACGACGCTCTCGTCGGCGCGCACGAGGATAGTGATCCTCACGTGGTCGCCGATTCGATAGCCGTAGTGGCGGGAGTTGCCCAGAAGAATTTCGACCTTGCCGCCTTCGCAGACCTTCCGCACCGGGTTGACCGGCTGCGGCGGCTCGGCGGGCTTGTTGTCGGCGCCGCCCGCATCGGACGGGTAATCGTAGGGATACCCGTTGTAGTTGGGCGGCTGATTCTGCGCGACTGCACCTGCCGGGCTACCACACAGGTCTACCGGCGGTGCGTTCTGCGCGAAAGTCGGCCCCGTGACCCCGACCACCATGATGGCGGCCAGGAGCAAGGGCATTCTCAGGTTAGTGTACCAGTTCATCACCGTGCTCCTTTAGGTTCGGTGACCAGCGAACAGCTGCATCAACTTCGTGTGCGCAGCCAGACCTTCTTCGGTGCTCACGACCTCCCAGTCACACTGGCAGCGTCGGAACAGGTCGAAGAGTGCCTGCTCATGCGCGTGGAAGTTGGCTTCGAACTGCTCGCGGTTCTTCTTGTTCAGCCAGATCGTCTTTCGCTGACCCGTCTTGAGGTCCTCGAAAGTGTAGAATCCAAACGAATTCGGCAGCTCACGCTCACGCAGGTCTTGCACGTTGATGCAGACCACATCGTGATAAGCTGCCAGCTTGAACAGCATCGCCTTGTCCTCTTCCGTGAGGTTGAGGAAGTCGGAGATGATGAAAACAAGCGACTTGGTGTAACCACCCACGGTGTCGAGCGCCATCTGGAAGCCGGTGACCGACTTGTCGGCGTTCTTGTTAGCCAGGGTTCCTTCCATGGCGCGCTCGTCGGCTTCGACGATGGCGGCCAGGGCCGGATAGAGTGCTACCTGTGCGCCCCGCGGGGGCTGAAAGTCTACGACGCTGTCGTCGGTGTAGGCTACAAAACCCACGCGATCCGCCGTTTCCTTGGCAGACAGGATGACCGAGCCCGTGAGCTCGCCAGCCAGCATGCGCTTGGACGTACGGTTCGTGCCGAACCCCATGGTCAGTCCCACGTCGACGAGGACGAAGAACCGGGAATCCCGGGGCTCGTAGTTTTCGATGATGTAGACCTCCTGACCGCCGGTCGCGGCGGTGGCAGCCCAGTCGATATCGCGGATGTCGTCGCCAGGCTCGTAGAGAACCCGGGCTGCGAAGTCGTAGCCGTCGGACCCTCGGGACCGGCTTCTACGCTCACCCGCTGATGGGAAGACCGAGCTGGAACGCCACGTCGTAGGAATCGGGTGCGAAACGAGCCAGTCGAGCAACGACTGGACCCTCGCATCAATGTTCTTATTCATGGCAGATCTCCGTCAGTTAGAGTAGGTAATCAGTAAACGCGTGCCTCGCGCCAGGGGGTCCGGACCGGAGGCTGAGCCACCGGTTTCCGGACCCCCCGCGTCGACGCCGAGGTCACCGACTACTTGTCGGAGATGACCTTGACCTGATCCATGACCGTGGTCAGGTACGCTTCGAGGTCGAACGCCCCGAGCCGCGCCCGCTGAGACGGGACGATGCGGTGACGGAGGGCGTGCGGGAAGACGAACTTGACGTCATCGGGGATGATGTGCGTACGCCCCGAGAGGAACGCCTGGGCAGCCGCCATGTGGAGCGTCCAGATTTCGCAGCGCGGCGAAGCGCCGACCTGGATCACGTCGTTGAACGGCTTGCCGTTGGCGTCGAGGATCTTCGAGAAGCTCGAGTCCTCGGGACGGGTGGCACGGGTCAGATCCACGATGTACTCGCGGACGGCGTCCGTGGTGTTGGTGGCGACATCGGCGACGGCCGCGCGGGCCTCGAGGATGTCAGCCTTGGTGATGACCTTCTTGACCATGTCCTTGGCCTTGCGACCGTGGATCTGGACCCGGCGCAGAAGCTCGATTTCGGACTTCTTGCCGATGTAGGTCATGCGGATCTTCACCGCGAACCGGTCCAGGAGCGCCTCGGGCAGGGGGAACGTGCCTTCCTGCTCGATGGGGTT
>JAGQHH010000208.1 GCA_020431945.1 Cyanobacteria bacterium HKST-UBA02
GGATTGAAACCATTCGGCATGGCAGGCATCTGCGGAATGCCACCCGGAATGGTCCTGGTATTCACCGGCTGGCCCGGGGCGCCGCCTCCGAACATGCCCTGGAGCTGCTGGAGGTTGGTCATGCTACCCATCATTTTGTTCATGTCCGACATGGGGTCGGTCTGGACCAGGCGGCCTTTGTCTACGGTCCCGTACATGATCAGCTTGGAGAGATAACGCCCTTTGCTGTCATATTTGACCGAGGCGGCGGTGACATAGAGCTTTCCATAATTGAGCCGCTTGAAGCGCATCACCGACTCGTCGAAATAGGAATTGACCTTGCCGGTGCTGGCTACTTTGTCCTGGGCACGGGTCATGATCTGCTGCTCAACCACATCGGCGGAAAGCTGCCTGATGGTATTGCGCACAACACTCTGCCGAAACTGGTTGCCTGAGACGCCTTTCTGCATGACGCCGTCAGTGGCCGCCTCACCGAAGTAAATTTTAACTGCCGGCACTTCCATACCGGCCATGACCTGCTGGAAAGAGCCGGCGAAGGGACCGAGCTGGCTGCCCATCCCGCCTGCCATCATCTGGTCGTAAGAGTTGAGATCTTTCATGGGCACCGAGAGGAGCACTGCTGCAGGCTCGAGAGCGATCCGATTGAAGCGGTCTTTGCGGAAATTGAAATTGACATTGCCGGATCTTCCTTTCTGCAGGATCTTGGCGGTCTGAACCACCTGAGCCCGGTCCATCTGAACATAGAGGGGGCTGTAGGCATAGCTCCAGACCTGCAGGACCCCGCCCCACTGTCCCTGGAACTCGGTCGGGAACTGCTTGGCGATGGTTCCGGAATACATGGTCTCATCCACCCCGGACTGTAAGCGCTTGTCCCGGGGATCGAGCTGCGGTGTCATGGCCTGCAACTTCGGCATTTTGACATCGCCCTCGGCAGCGATTTGCTCGATTCGTCCAAATAGCTGAGGACTCTTTTTCTTGGTCTCGGCCTTTGCCGGCTCCTTGCCGGCTTGACCGGGTTGCTGCTGATTCTTCTCCTGAGCCCGCTTAGCTTCTTCTTCTTTTTTCTGCTTTTGAATCTCGAGCATCTCGTCGAGCTTTCTCTGGACCTCATCAAGAGAATTCACCGCCTCGGGCTGGGAGTCTTCCACCTCCGGGGGCGTATCGCCCTTGCCGGCAGTCTCTCCGGAAGGGCTCAGGGACTCTCCGGGCTTGACCGGAGAGTCTTTGATCTCAGCGGACCCGCCGGTCTTGCCCGCCGGCAATATGGGCTGAGCCGGAGCGAGAATGTTCTTGACCGGCTCTTTGGGCTCGCTCTGAGCGAGACCGGCAAGGGGCGATGTCAGAAGAACGGTCAGGGAGAGAATCGCCTGTATCTTCCTTAATCGCATAAAATCACCCGCTGGTTAAATGGTCCACACTAAATATGGTGCGACTCTACTAGAATACTCAATATTTCTTACCCCTGCTCGCTACCATGCTAAACAAGCAGATCTTCATAATTATGGGTGTCTCCGGGTGCGGCAAAAGCGCCGTAGCAGAGGCCCTGGGCAAGACTCTGGGCATCGAATACCAGGACGCCGACTGGTTTCATCCCCCGGCCAACAAAGAGAAGATGCGCCTGGGAATCGCCCTCACCGACGAAGATCGAAAGCCCTGGCTCGAATCGTTACGCCAGCTCATTGCCGCCAGGCTCCAGGCTGATAAACCCCTGATTCTCGCCTGCTCCGCCCTCAAGGCTGCCTACCGGGAAATACTCGTCAATCCTGAGGAACCGGCGATTTTCGTTTATCTGAGGGCGGCTCCGGAAGTAATCGCCGCGCGGCTGGCAGCCCGCGAGCATGAATATATGAACCCGGCTCTGCTTCAAAGCCAGCTTTCCACCCTGGAGGAGCCTGAAGGAGCCCTCACCGTCGATGCAGACAGGACTCTTGCGGAGGTGGTCCGGGAGATAGTGGAGAGTCTCGGCTGAGCAGTCCCGATTCATAGAAATCCGGTATCGCTGCCGTCGAAGCGGGCATAGTTCTTGAGGGGGCGCCTGCCAGACTTGCCATGGCCGGACCAGAAAACAAACAGTCGCTCGAGACGGGCTTTCTGACATTCATCGACAAAGCCTACGGTTGCGAGCACCGGCAGGCAGTGCTGGATCGATTCATCCGCAGCTCCGACCGGCTCATCAAAGATCTTGACGAATCAATCGAGCGAGGCGACGCCTCTGAGATCAGAGCGCTCCTCGGGCGGATGAAAAGCCTGGCCACCTCTATCTATGCCGGGGACTTATCCGGCTCCGCCTGGGTCCTGGAGCAGGCCGCTGCCCGGGGGATTCCCGATCCTAACAAGAAAAATTGATTGCATAGCCAGACTGGCAAAATAGCCCTGCCCTGTCCAATTTCCCCCGGATTCGTGTAGACAGGATTGGAGGGACTGGTAATAGAGGAGAAACAGGGGGAGAAAACAATATGCAATTCAGACAGAACTCGGCAGAGCATCAAAGTATCGACTATCTGATCGCTGCCGACCCGGAGACGGAATCTCGGCATCTGGGCAGTATGGCGGCTGCCAGCACATGCAAGAGACTGCTCGAGTACATAGCCGAAAACGAGAGCACGCCCTTCTACACTCTCGCGAAACTTTCCGGTCACGAAGACCATGACATCCGGATGGCAGTGGGAAGAAATCACAGAGCACCCTTTGCGGTAATCGAAAAGCTCGCTGAAGATGAGCATCCTGACGTTCGTTTCAGCCTGGCGGAAAACCCCAACCTGCCGGCAGCGATCCTGGACAATCTAGCTCTCGACGAGAATCCCTGGGTAGCAGCCCGGGCCTCCAGTTCCCTGGAGCGAGCCGCAAGAGAAGCGAAGATCAAGAGCGCTGAATCGGAAGTGATTCAACTCATCGACTTTCTGGCCGGCGCGCCTTTCTTAGGAACGACCCAGCCGGCAGCACTACCTATCTATTGACGGCGACCTTCAGAAGACTTTCGATTCGAGCGAGAACATCATCGGATAGAACCAGCCCGGAAGCCTCGATATTGTCGTCAATCTGCTCCAGGCGGGTAGCACCGCATATGACACTGGAGACCGCCTCGAGCCTGAGGATCCAGGCAAGAGCAAGCTGAGCCATGGTACAGCCGATCTCATCGGCGACTTTGACCCACTCGGCGACCTGTTGAAGAATCTCATCGGATACGAGATTGTTCGACATGATAAACATATTGATCCGCTCATCGGCAGCCCTTGTCCCTTCGGGTATGGGCTGCCCGGGCTTGTATTTGCCGGTAAGAACGCCCTGAGCCAGCGGCGAGAAGACAACCTGACCGAGACCGTGCGCCTCGCTCACCGGAATCACTTCTTCTTCGATCCCGCGTACAAGCATGTTATAGCAGGGCTGATTGGACACCGGCGGCATGGCATTGAGCGACTCCGCCACCCGAACGGCTTCTTCGATAGCCGATGCAGGCCATTCGCTCACGCCCCAGTAGAGGATTTTTCCCTGCCGGGTGAGGTCATCCATTGCTCTCACAACCTCGAGCATCGGCACTTCACCATCATAACGGTGGCACTGGTAGAGATCGATATAGTCTGTCTCGAGACGCTTCAAGCTGGCATGACACTGCTCGAATACATGCTTGCGGGAAAGACCCCGGTCATTGGGACCGTCCCCCATGGGGAAGAAGACCTTGCTGGCAAGGAAGACATCGTCCCGCCTTACGCCTTTCAGAGCCCTGCCGACAACGATCTCGGCCTGGCCGCGAGCATAGACATTTGCGGTATCGATGAAATTGATGCCCTTATCCAGAGCATGACGGATTTGTTTTATGGAGGCTTCTTCCTCCACCGCCCCACCATAGGTCAACCAGCTCCCGAGAGCCACCTCGCTGACCTTGACGCCCCACTTGCCCAGTTTTCTGTATTGCATCTCACTTCTCTAGAGGCAGGAAGAAAATAGTGATGATACCAGGTATAGACACCAGGAAGCTGAAGAGGAAAAACTTCTCGTAGCCCACCGAGTCGGCTATATTACCGGACACCGCCCCGGGGATCATCAGACCGAGAGCCATGAGCGCCGTGGCTATTGCATAGTGAGCTGCTTTGTAGTCCCGCCGCACAGTGGTCAGAAGAAAGACTGTATAGGCAGCGGTTCCGAGCCCGTAGGAAAATTGCTCGAAAGAGTTGACCAGGGTGGTGAAAATCAGGCTGGCATCGAGCCAGCGTCCTGCCAAGCCCAAAGAGGCAAGAACCGAACTGAGATTGACCCCGAAAAGAATGCCTTCCCCGCCTGGCTTGAGCGCGGCCAGCCAGTAATAGAGAAGGATGGCGAGATTCTGCACCACCGCTGTCGGCAGAAGACACTTCTTGAGTCCGAAGCGGGAGACCAGCCAGCCTCCGAAGATGCCGCCGGCCAGAAGAAACAACATGCCGACAGTGCCATAGATAATCCCCACCTCGGAAGTGGCGATGCCGAGCCCGCCTTTGTCCGGGCTGTCGAGAAGGAAAGGCTGAGCCATCTTGAGCATGAAGGCATCGCCGGCCCTGAATATCAATATATAGATGACCACCGCCTCGATACGCGGTTGATCGAGATAGGAAAGAAAAATCGAAAGAAACTTCCCGGCGCTGAGCCCGGTCGCGTCTCCGGTTTCATTTCCCTGATCTTCCCCGGTTTCTTTGCCGGTTTCGGGCAGGATCTTCATATGTAATAGAGAACAGAAAAGAAAAATCACCGAGCAGGACAGGAAGGCTACGAACCAGCCTCCTTTCACTCCCAGATCGGTTGATTCGGCGAGTTTTCCGGCCAGATAGACCAGCCCGCCCGAGCCCAGGAGCCAGGCGACTTTGTAGGCAGCATTGCGGATGCCCACGAAAAAGGCCTGCTTCTCGCGATCCAGGACATCCATATAGTAGCCGTCGATAGCAACATCATGGGTGGCTGAGGCGATTCCCAGGAAGAGGAAGACAGAGACAGTTACATAGAGGGCGTTATCGAGAAAGCAAGCAGCCGCGGTGAGAAGGGAGAGAGCCGCCAGCACCATCTGCGCCACCACGATCCAGCGCTTCTTGGTGCTCCGCACATCCACCAGGGGAGACCAGAGGAATTTCAGGGTCCAGGGCAGATAGAGAAAACTCGTCGCCCAGCCTATAAAGGTATTGCTCGCCCCGAGATTTTTATAGAAGACCACGGACATGAGATTGACCATGGTATACGGAAGCCCCTCGGCGAAATATAGCGTCGGGATATATACCGAGGGTCGGACTGACAACTTGCTTTTTTGGTCCTTCATTTTCTGCGCTGCTTCTTCGAGCTATAGTTTAGTGAATGAATCACGCCCTGTCTCCGCTTATATTTCTCATTCTTCGTCTTGGGCTGGTCGCCCTGGTCATCGTCTTTCTCGAGAGACCAGCTCTTGCCGAAAGTCGAAAGAGTGAACACCAGAGTCGGACCTCTCTCTCAATAGAGCCGGATTTCGCTGTAGCCACAGGACGCAAGGTCGATCTTCTGGTTCGCGACAATTATTTCGACCGGCAGAAACTCGAAAAGGTCTGGAAGCCCGCTTTTGCCCGGGCGCGGGAGAAGCTCGAGAATTGCCGGGATCTGGCCACTCTCCACGATATCCTCAACGGCTGTCTTGCCGGACTCGAGACGAGTCACTGCGAGTTCGCCACCATAAACGATGAGATTTTCCATTTTCTCCACAGTCTCTTCGGATCTTTCGAAAAACCCGATGCGAAGGAGAAAATCGGGCGTGGGCCCGTAGCCTTCGTCGGTTTTGTCACCGGCGGGCCGAAAAGGAAAAGAGACGTGATCCGCTATGTTCTGGACGGCAGCCCAGCAAGCAAGACGGGACTGAGTCCCGGCGACAGGATAATTTCGGTGGACGGCTTGCCATATAAAGGCTACAGCGATTTTCTCGGCCGGCAGCAAGAGAAGCTGCGGATCGTGATCGAAAGGCGAGGAGAGCGCCGGGAACTGACTCTTACCCCGGAGAAGAAGGATCTCTATGAGGCTTATGTCGAAGCCATGCGAAAAAGCGTCCGGATCATCGAGAGAAACGGGCGCAAGCTTGGCTATATCCATGTCTGGTGCGGCGGCATGAAGTCTCATGATGCTCTGATCGATCTGTTGCAGGACAAGCTCCTGGCCACCGACGGCTTGATTTTCGATCTTCGTGACGGCTACGGCGGCAACAGCCTGGATGATCTGGACTGGTTCTACCGCACTCGCAAAGCCTATCCGGTCTTCAAGACCACTGACAGGAACGGAAAGACGAGCACCGAGCAAGAGCTCTATGACAGACCCATGGTGGCTCTAATCAATGAGGGCAGCCGGAGCGGCAAAGAGCTCCTGGCTTTCAGCCTGAAGAGCACCGGTCGAGCCAGGCTGGTCGGCACCACCACCGCCGGTGCGGTAGTCGCAGGGAGACTTTTTCCGATCAATTCGAAGTGCTCGCTCTATCTGTCTATACTCGATATCACCGTCGCCGGTGAGCGAATCGAGGGCAAAGGGGTCGAGCCTGATTGCCTTCTCGAGCTCGATGACGATTCCAGAAAAGAAAGCACAGACAACCAGATAGAGAAAGCCCTGGAGATTCTTGATAAGATCTGAGGGGCTGAGCTGGAGATTATCCCGTGTCTTTCGAGCATCCGGTCACCATCAAGAATTTCAGACAGATAAACGACTGGTTCTTTCGCGGTGGTCAACCCGAGCCCCACGAGTTCGAGCAGCTAGCCGAGCTGGGAATCAAGACCATCATCTGCCTGCGCTGGAGCAGCAATGTCATGGTGGAGGAGCGGGAGCTCGCCCAGAAGAGTGGTATGAATGCCGTTTTCATCCCTCTCAATTACTGGTCTCTGCCCACCAGGAAAGATATCATTCGTTTTTTCGAGATCGTCGACGATGACGGCATGCACCCTGTTTTTCTCCATTGCAAGCACGGCTCGGATCGCACCGGCATGCTCGCATCTTTCTACCGGATGGCCAGGGACGGCTGGAGCGCCGACCAGGCCTATGAGGAGATGAAGATGGCTGGTTTTCATAAAATCCGCATGCACCATTTCAAATGGGCTGTCTATCGATTCGCCAGCCGCCAGCCGGTAGACTTCAAATAAACGAATGCTACTTTTCAACTCGATGTCAACAGCGGCGAAGCTAAAGAGATAAAGCGCATTTGCCGGGTCCGGTCCTGCCTTTTTGTAGAATCTGGTATGCAACGACTACAGATTTCCGACCTCGAGAGTTAGCCATGACCACATTCACCGCCGAAGACTACAAGAAGTTCTATCAGTCGAGAAAAGCCAAGTATGAGACCGCCCGGGAGAAGCTGGGTCGGCCCCTTACGCTAGCCGAGAAGATTTTGACTGCGCACCTTGACCGCTTTCCGGAAGAAAAGCTCGAGCGCGGCAGCACCTATGCCTTCCTGCGCCCGGACCGGGTAGCCATGCAGGATGCCACCGCTCAAATGGCTCTATTGCAATTCATGCAAGCCCAGATCGATCGGGTGGCAGTGCCCTCCACAGTCCACTGCGATCACCTCATCCAGGCTTATGTCGGAGCCGAGGAGGACATGGACAGGGCTATGCAGGAGAACAAGGAAGTCTACGACTTTCTGAGCTCCGCCTCGAACAAGCACGGTATCGGCTTCTGGAAGCCCGGTGCCGGTATCATCCACCAGGTCGTTCTGGAGAACTATGCTTTCCCCGGCGGCATGATGATCGGAACCGACTCTCATACCCCCAATGCCGGCGGTCTCGGCATGATCGCCATCGGCGTCGGCGGCGCCGATGCAGTGGACGTAATGGTCGGCGAGCCCTGGGGCGTGCGCTGGCCCAAGCTGATCGGCGTCCATCTGAAAGGCTCCCTGAACGGCTGGACCGCGCCGAAAGACGTGATCCTCAAGCTCGCCGGTATCCTCACCGTCGCTGGTGGCACCGGAGCGATCATCGAATATTTCGGCGAAGGCACCGAATCCATCAGCTGCACAGGCAAGGCCACCATCACCAATATGGGTGCCGAGCTCGGTGCCACCACCTCGATCTTCCCCTATGACGAGCGCATGGCAAAATATCTCGAAGCCACCGAGCGCAAAGAAGTGGCAGCCCTGGCCCGGGAGCACCGGCAATATCTCACCGCCGACCCCGAGACCGCTAAAGACCCCGAGAAATATTACGATCAGGTGGTGGAGATCGACCTGAGCACACTCGAGCCCTATGTCGTCGGTCCTCATTCCCCGGACGTCGCCAGACCGGTCTCCGAGATGGCCGCCGACCTGAAGAAAAACGGCTGGCCTGATGAGCTCCGTTTTGCCCTCATCGGAAGCTGCACCAATTCGTCCTACGAAGACATGTCCAGAGCAGCATCGGTAGCCAGCCAGGGAACCGCCAAAGGTCTGAAAGCCCACTGCGGATTCCTGATCACTCCCGGCTCCGAGCAGATCCACCAGACCATCAAGCGGGACGGACAGCTCGAAGCTCTGGAGAAAATGGGCGGGACGGTCCTGGCGAATGCCTGCGGTCCCTGTATCGGTCAGTGGAAACGGGACGACATCGAGAAAGGCGATGAGAACTCGATCATCACCTCTTTCAACCGCAATTTCCAGAAACGCAACGACGGCAACCCGCAGACTTATGCCTTCATCGGCAGCCCCGAGCTGGTAACCGCCTTCGCCTTCGCCGGCAAACTCTCCTTCAATCCCCTGAAAGACAGCCTCGAGACCGAGGACGGCAAAAAGGTAATGCTCGAAGCCCCGGCAGTCGCCGATGAGATCCCTGCCCGCGGCTTCATCTCCGAAGACGCCGGCTATGTGGAGCCGGCAGCCAATGGCAAAGGCGTGGAAGTGAAAGTCGATCCCAAGAGTGAGCGCCTGCAACTGCTCGAGCCTTTCAAGGCCTGGGACGGCAAAGACTATGAAGGTCTGCAAGTGCTTCTCAAGGCAAAGGGAAAATGCACCACCGACCATATCTCTC
>JAGQHH010000018.1 GCA_020431945.1 Cyanobacteria bacterium HKST-UBA02
GCGACGCATGCCCCCTTACCCGATACCAGAAAAACTCTATCCGGAAAAACGCAAAATGACTGTGGGATCATGTTTTTTCCGAAAAACATGATCCTGGAGGCATAAAAGGTCCCGAATATGACTGTCAGGTCAAGTTTTCTTCGAAAATCATGACCTGAGAGGCATATCGGGCTGGGCTCTCACCTTCACGAATTCATCTCGTGCCTTTTTGCGATATTGATTTATACTATTTCTTTTAGTATTTTCTCAAAGAAGAGAAACGGGTAACCGTGCGGGGTCAGCCAGAACAAGTATCGCAATCAATGCGCACTCTGCTCGGACATCATCCCGCACGGTTCCCGGATCTACTGCTAGGGTCGCCTTCGTTCATACGAGCCTCCCGACGAGAAGAGTGGACGCCACACTGAAGTAGATGACCAGACCGGTCACATCGACAATGGTGGCGACGAATGGGGCACAGGCAGTGGCCGGATCGAAACCGAGCTTGCGCAGGGCGAACGGCAGGAGGGAGCCCACCAGGCTACCCCACATCACTACACCGATCAGGCTGAGCCCGACCGTGAGCCCGACGAATACATAGTGCTCTCCGTAAACACCGAAGATGTTCTGCCAGAGAAGCACCCGGGTAAGTCCCAGAGTGCCGAGCACCAGACCGAGCACCAGGCCGGTCAGAAGCTCACGACGCATGACCCGGAACCAGTCGGAAAGCTTGACCTCTCCGAGAGCCATGGCGCGAATCACCAGAGTGGAAGCCTGCGATCCCGAATTGCCGCCGCTGGAGATAATCAGCGGGACAAAGAGAGCCAGGATCACCGCCTTGGCGATGGCATTCTCGAAATGAGCCATGGCCGAAGCCGTGAGCAGCTCGCCGATGAAAAGCATCACCAGCCAGCCGGCACGCTTGCGGATCATGGTGGAGAGCCGGGCGCTGAGGTAGGGCGTATCCAGCGCGGCAGTACCGCCGAGCTGCTGGATGTCCCTGGTAGCTTCCTCGCGGACGACATAGACGATATCGTCGGCGGTGACCACTCCCATCATCGAGCCGGAGCCGTCGAGCACCGGAACAGCGATGAGACCGGAGTTGGCAAAAACGTTAGCCACCTCTTCGCGGTCAAGCCCCTCGGCGACACTGACGAAATCCTCGTGCATCAGCTCCTGGATTTTCTTTCCGGAGGGAGCCATCATCAGCTCCTTCATGGACAGAACGCCAAGCAGCTTCTGCGAGAAGTCCAGCACATACAGGTAGGAGGCGGTGGCCACATCCGAAGCGAGTTGCTTGCGAACATAGCTGATTGCCTCGGTTACCGTCATGCGTGGACGAACACGGACATAGCGGGGGTTCATGAGACCGCCGGCAACGTCCTCTGAATAAGCGAGCAGAGCTCGAACCTCGGCTCGAGCGCTGGAATCGAGAAGGGCGAGGAGCTCCTCGCGCTCGTTTGCCTGCAGGTGCTGCAGGAGGTCGGCAGCGTCATCGGGGTCGAGGACCCTGATGGCCAGGCGCTTGCGGTCGACAGGCAGGGTGCGGATCATCTCCGCTTGCTCCTTGACCGACAGCGCTCCGAAAGATTCGCCAAAAGATTCGCCGAAATTCATCAGCGAGAGAGCGGCGGGGCTCCCGTGGAAAGCGATAGTGTGCTGCATAGCAATCTCCTTTCCTCAGGGGTTGATAGATGTCAGGTAATCGAAGAAAAAAATGGAGGCTGGAGGCTCTTTCGAGCGCTCCAACCTCCACGACAAAACACGCTCTCACGAGCAGAGCCTACTTCCGCATGTACTTGCGGTAGTCGCTCCAGGTAGCCTTGATCCGCATCTTGCCGTCCTTGGGGAAGTCCCAGACATTGCTGACCTCGCGGAGCAGCGGCGCGACGTAACCGTCGAAGTCGTTGCAGGTAGCGAGGGACTGGCGGACGCGGTGACGAAGCTTGCGGCTGGCCTTGACCTTGCCGGGCTTGTCGCTGTGAGAGCAGATGCCCATGAAGGGCGAATGACGATACGAGTTAGCCATGGTGCAGTCTCCTGACCGCACCTGTTACGGCACCGCCTCCGCAAAGCCGGAGACTGTGAATGCCGCCTGGTTCAGGTGCGGACCTAGAAGACCGCCCCCAGATTGTCGTGGATGTTCATGTGTTCTCTCCTGGTGAAACCAGATTGAGCCTAGAGGTCGATGACCAGAGGCTCGTTCTTGGGGTTGTACTTCTCGTCCAGGGAAGCCGCGTTGGCGAAGATAATGCCATCGCGCTCCAGAATCCCCCGGCTCATGTGAACATGCCCGAAACAGTGCAGCTTCGGCTTGACCTGAAGCACACGCTCGAGCAGGAGCTCATCGCCGACGGTGGGATAGTACGGAGTGCGGTCGAGGATTCCCCTGGGCGGTCCATGGGTCACGAGGATGTCCAGGTGATCCGGTATTGAATCCCATACGGCTTTCAGAGCCTCCGAACTGCGCGGCTTGTTGAAAGCCATCTTCCGGAACTCCGGCTGCCATGGGCTGCCATATATGCGCAAGCCATCGAGCTCGACGAGCTCGTCCTGCAGATACAGGGCAGACGGAAGGAGCGCTTCAGCGCGCTCTCTGTCCGTCTCGAATGGAGAGTCGTGATTGCCGGCTACCACAATCTTGTGAGTGTGGGGCTTGGCTTCGAGCTCTTTGCCAAAACGTTCGAGCACGCCCATGTCTCCACGGACGGTCATGTCCCCGCAATGGATGAGGATGTCGCCGTCCGGAATATTGAGCTGCGCGAACTTACCGTGAGTGTCACTGACAATTACGATTCGCATCTTACCTTCCGCTTGTCGAATTGAACCGGCCGGGCACTGAGGCGTGTCCGGCGCCACAGAAGAACAAGAACCGAACCGTCAAACGGCCCGGGGAGCCCAGCTCTTGCGGACTGTGTCGTAGGCGAAGGTGACGCCGTTGAACTCCATCAGGAACGCCACGCCGAAGAACTTCGCCGCCTTTGCGCAGGCGTAGAAGCGATCGCCGTAGAGGTTGTAGATGAGGTCCGGCTTGGCGACCCGCTGGTCCAGGTCGATGACCAGGACGATCTCGCGGTTGCGCAACTCCACGTCGGCACGCTTGATGGCGAAGTTCGCCCGGTCGTGCACCGAAATCGGCAGAGGCAGCCAGAGGAGCCGCAAGGTCGTGAGAGCCTCGAGCACCATGGCCTTGTCCGGGCGAACACGGTCCTCGTCACCGACACACTTATCGGCAAGGACCACGACTGCCCAGGCGCCGTCGTTGAAGTCACGCTTGAGGACCACGCTGCTGCGGTGCATGGCGATGATCCGGCAGATCCGGTTGATCACCTCGATGGGCAGCACTTCCTGGTCCGATTCGCTAACCGTGAGCCGCGAGAGGTAACCCTTGGCCCACTTGGCTCCGGCTTTGGCGTGGTCGTCCACGTCGAAAGCCCGTCCGATGTCGTGCAGGAATGCCGCCATCGGGATGACCACTGAGGTGGTCCATTCGTCGAACATCGCCTTACGCTCGACCTGGAGCATGTTAGCGATCTTCTCGGCGAGCCGCATCACCTGCAGAGCATGATCGATGTCATGCTTGGTCTGGTGGCGGCTCTTGCGATCTCCTTTCTCGTACAGAGCGACGATTTCGGGATCGGCAATACACTTAGAAACGAGTGCTTGCGCTTTTTCAATGAGCATAGTTTTTCCTATTGTTCAGATGGTTGTTAGTAAGAAAAAGGACAGCCGAACGCATTCCGGCTGTGTGTCCATAAAGGCAGGCACCCTGTTACTGTCCGGGCGTGCTTTCAAATCCTGAGAAACTCAAGTGAGTTATGGCCCGGAATTGACGTCGCGTTGAGGTTTAAGTAACTGGGTTTTCCTGAAGCTTTTGAGAGAGAGTGATAACCAACTGTTACTCAGAACATCATGCTCAGGAAATGATTGTGATAGAGAATCAATGAAAATCCCTTGACAACGAAGGGCTGGAAACGAATCCCTGAATCCCTTGCCAGTGTATGTTTACAGACTTCGGATTAAGTCGAGACTAAGACCAGGAGATGTCAAGAAGCGCTTGTGGCGAGCTTTTCGATCGAGAGATTGTGATTGGCGCAGGCGCGCTACACTAAGATCCGGTTAAAACGAGAGCAGATGATATGACCGGGTCAAGCACCGACTATCCACACCCCAGACGCCTGCCAAGACCGGATCGCCAGAGCCTGGACGAGAAGGGTCGGGAAATCTGGGACACCATAGACAACACCAGAGGCGGTGTCTGGGGCCCATATTCAGCCCTCCTGCATGCTCCACCTCTGGCCGGTGCAGTGGCGTCGGTAGGCGAGTATCTGCGTTTCGGGGGCTGCCTGCCACCAGCCGAGAGAGAGCTGGCGATTCTCTGCGCCGCCCGGCTTGGAAACTCCCCCTTCGAATGGCAGGTGCATGAGCCGGTGGCTATCGCCGGCGGCCTGAAAACCGAGGCCATAGAGTATCTTCGCTCCGGGACGCCCTGCATCCTGGAACCGAGAGAGAAATTGATCATCGCCATGATTACCGCTCTGCACGAAAGCAATAAAATCGACGACGAGCTCTATGCCCAGGCCGAGAGCATATTCACCAGCAAAGAGCTGGTGGAGCTCGTCACCATTGCCGGCTTCTACCGGCTCCTCGCCTATGTTATCGCCGCTTTTGACGTCCCTGCCCCCAGACAGAATGATCCTCCCTTTTGACATGGAGAACCAGAACATGAACGCCTTCTTCCCCAGATCTTTCCTGATCGACCGGCCGGTAGTGGATTCCGCCCGGGGCGTTTTCATCAAGGACAGAGACGGCCACGAATATCTCGACGGCTGCTCCGGAGCCATCGTCTCCAACCTGGGCCACGGCGTGCCGGAGATTGAGGCTGCCATCACCGACCAGCTCGGTAGAGTAGCTTTCGCCCACACCTCGCAATTCTGGTCCGAGCCGGCTCTCGAGCTGGCCTCCATGCTCATCGAGATGGCGCCTGATGGATTCCGACCGGACGGGAGAGCCTATCTCACCTCCGGAGGCTCCGAAAGCGTCGAGACTTCTATCAAGCTGGCACGGTCTTACTTTGTCGAGACAGGCGAGTCGGACCGTCATATTCTCATATCACGGCGTCAGAGCTACCACGGCTCCACCACCGGAGCTCTCTCCGCCACCGGTCATCCGGCCAGGCGTGCACCTTACCTGCCTATTCTCAAAACGCCCCATCATATAGCTCCGATCTACAAATATCGCTGTCTCTGCGGCGCTTCGCCATGCGACAGCGAAGACTGCGATATCGCCGCCGCCAACGACCTGGAGAGAGCGCTCAATGAGCTCGGTCCCGAGAAGGTCATGGCATTCATGGCCGAACCCATCGCCGGAGCCGCCCTGGGCGCTGCAGTCCCGGGTGACGCCTACTGGAAGCGCATCCGCGAAATATGTACGAGCTACGGCATCCTCCTCATAGTCGACGAGGTCATGGTCGGTCTCGGCCGGACTGGCTCCGACTTCGCCATCGACCAGTTCGGGGTGGAGCCCGATATCATCGTTCTCGGCAAAGGTCTGGCTGCCGGCTATCAACCTCTTGGAGCGGTTCTTGCAAGCAGCAGGATCGTCGAAGCCATAAAGAAAGGCAGCGGTTTTTTCGAACACGGCTTTACTTATAACGGTCATCCGGTAGCTGCTGCCGCCGGTCGAGCAGCGCTTTCCTTCCTGAAACAGAAAAATCTTTCTACCGCAGTGAAGAGCAGGGAGAGCGAGCTTTTCGCCACTCTCTCATTTCTGAAGGACAATCCGATCGTCGGCGACATCAGGGGTCGAGGATTTCTCGCCGGTATCGAGCTGGTGCGCGACCGCGATACGAAAAAGCCCTTCGACAGCTCCGCCAGAATCGCCAGACGGCTTGCCTATCGCGCCGAAGAAGCCGGACTGCTCGTCTATCCGGGCTCCGGATTTCTCGAAGGTGGCGGTGGTGACCATATCATGATCGCGCCACCATTTACGATATCATCATCCGAGCTCCAGGAACTCGGACAACGCTTGAAAAAAGCCTTCGAAGCCACCGAAAATGACACAAGATCATGAGCCGCAAAGCTTGCTCGCAGCTTTCACCATGAAGCTGAATGAGCCTTACGAGAGAATTTCCTGGGTTTCTCTATCTGCCTGCGGACCTGATAGAGTTTCTCGCGTTTTTCTCTCGGCCCGTGAACCGATATCTTTTGTGGAATCATTTTCGCTGGTTTTTGATTTCTCAAACGATTTCGTTTGCCATTTTGATATCGTTTGGAATATCAATTCGAATCGAGCCGAACACAAGAGCGCGCAGCCCGCCGGGGAATCCAGCGAAACAGGGAATGCACTTAACTGAAATTGTAGAAACCGACGCTCAAAACCTGCGCTAATTTCGCTAGGCCCTCTGAAATTAGTATGCGCAAATAATTCTCAACAAGGTCCAGCCTGAAAGAACGGGACTGCGCCAAAAACACAATAGAATGGGGCATCTCGCCTTCAGGGAGCAATCGCGAAGATTCTCAATTGTTAACCACAAACTTGAGACCGCTATCTGGAAAGCCTTAGATTACGGGGTCTTTCATCGATAGCCAGTTCAGGTCCTTAATACCGGAAACCCCGAAAATCCTTTTGTTTCTATGTCTTTGGCACTGCTCCCCCGTGGCGGTGTTTTCTGACGGCTATCGATGTTTGTAGCTCGCTCAGACGAGCATCACTAATCAACACTCAACGCATCCAGAGGCCGCCCCACCAGACAGCGCACCGGGCGAGCCTCCAACCCTCATCGAGGAGAGTTGAATACCATGACAAAGAAAAACATTCTCGTGCTCGGCGCGGGCGTGAGCGGACTCACGACCGCCCTCAAGCTTCTCGAGGCCGGCCACGATGTCACCATCTGGTCCAGAGAAGAGCCCGGCGAATTCCCGGACACTTCCCTGAACGCCTATGCCATGTGGGTGCCGGTGAAGGATGACGAAGAGCCGCGGCTCCTGGGTTGGTCCAATACCAGCCTGGCTGCCTTCAAGGCTCTCGCCGCCGACACCGAGACCGGCGTCAGCCTCAAACCCATCGTCTCGCTCAAGACCAGGCGCGAAGAGCCCTGGTACGCCGACCTCGACCTCTTCCGCCACGCCTCCCCGGACGAGCTTCCGCAAGATCCGTCTTACAAGGACGCTTTCGTCCTCGATGGCGCCCCGGTCATCGACCCGGTGGTCTACCTGCCCTGGCTGCACCGCAAGGTCGCCGTCGCTGGTGGCAACCTGGAGACTCGCACGGTGTCCAACCTGAGCGATTGCCCGGCCGACTTCGACATCATCGTCAACTGCACTTCCCTTGGCGCCCGCGAGCTGGTCGGCGACACGGACATCTATCCGGTTCGCATCCAGATCGTCAAGATCCGGAGCCGCGGCTTCGATCGCGTGGTGATCGATGACGATGGACCCAACCAGCGTGCCTGTGTCTGCCCGCAGAATGGTTATATCAAGCTCGGCGGCGTCTTCGACGAAGGCGATGAGTCCCTGGAAGTGGACGACAGCCTGACCGCCGGCATTCTGGAGCGCTGCAACCGCATCGCCCCGGGACTGGAGGCCACTACCGACGATATCATCTCGGTGACTCGCGCCCTGCGTCCCGAGCGGCGTTTCATCAGGGTCGAGAAAGAGAGCCTGGCTGACGGGCGTACTGTCGTGCACAACTACGGTCACGACGGCATGGGCTATATCGTCTCCTGGGGCATCGCCGCGGAGATCGCCTCTTACTTCGCCGGCTGAGCCGGAGCCGGAAACACGAGAAGTCATCGCAAGATGACCTGGAGGAAGCGGGGGCTGGCAACAACTCCCGCTTCCTTCCCTTTTTCTCGTTCTAGAGAAGGCTTTCGAGCAAACTTCCGAGCCCGCTCTTCTCTCTTTTCGGAGCTTCTTCTATACGCCCTAGTAATATCCTGATCACAGCCAGAGAACAGCCCCAGGACATGGTAATGCCGGAGCCACCATGACCATAGTTGTGAATCACCAGACGCCCATCCAGCTCCTGGGCTTCGAGTCTCACCCCGGTATTCTCTGGATCGCGATAATAACGATAACCGAGCCTTCCTTTCAGGTGGTCACGCCGAAATTCCAGCCCCTTCCAGGCTCTCAGCAGCTCGGCGTTGAGGCTCACCACCGGCTCGGGAACCGGCACTCCGCCAAGAAGCAGGTCCTCTCCCCTCACCGCCTCGCCGCTCCAGAGCCCAGCCTCATCGAGAATGCCGGGTTCTCTTGTCTGACCCAGAAGATAGCCGTCCCGGCGCGGGAAGAAATGTACATACTCAGGGTCGCCATCCCCCCGGGCAAAAATTTCGGCAGTGGGAGTGTAGTTGTAGGCCACAGGCATTCCCTGATGAAAAGCCACAGGCATATCAGGAACCAGGGCCTGCCTGCCGCGCATCATCAAAGCCGGGGCCTCATCCTCGAACAGATCCAGGGCACCGGCACCAAGACAATTGATCAGAGGCACGTCCCGGGGCATGGACGCCAGACTCTCGCTGTTGATCTCTCGCTTGAACACTGCACCGCCACCGCCCACTAGCATCGCATAAAGATATGGCATATAAAGCGGCATATCGGCGAAATAAGAATCGAAACTGTAGCCGAAGAGCCTCTCGGCTCCCGGCCTGATCGGAGGATCAACAGACCTTCTGAGCTTCTCGGGCCGACCTTCGAAGTACTCGAAATTCATCCGGCAATTAGCCAGAGGCGGGTTTTCACCGGAAGGGGGCTCGCTTTCGAAGACTTCGAAAATCTTGTAGATGCTCACACCGCTCCCGGCCAGCTTCGCGAAGTAAGCGAAGACCGCCTGGGAATCAGCACTTACCCTGGGAAGATCGGCCACCCGCAAATTGTGCGGATAAGCTGAAGCCATGGCATAGCCGGTAGGAATCTCGCTTGCCACGGGCTCACCATTGGTCTGGGGACTGTCAGCCACCAGACTGACATTGAAGCCGAGTGCCTGGAGGAGAAGAGCAGTGCTTATCCCCGATACTCCGCCACCCAGTACGATAATCTGTCGCCCGGCGTTCATGGTTCAGCGATCGGCAAGAGCCTGTTCGAGATCGCCGATCAGTTGCTCCGGGGGCTCGATTCCGACAGACAACCTGATCGTATTGGCATTGATGGCCGAATTGCCTTCCTGCGGCTCAGGGAAAGAGCGAGCGTAGAAGAGCCAGGCCGGATTGGCTATGGACTGGGTGAATCCGGTGCCGAATGCAATACGGAATACTTTCATACGATCGAGAACCCGGCGCATGTCTTCCGCTCCGCCTTTCACATCGAAAGCCAGGACCGAGCCGAAATCTCTCATCTGTCTCTTCGCCACTTCGTGGTCGGGATGGCTCTCGAGACCGGGATAAAGAACTCTCTCCACCCCGCAGTGCTCCTCGAGAAAACGAGCGATTGCAAAAGCATTCGACGACTGACGATCGATGCGAAGCTGGTATGTCTGCATACCTTTCCAGATCTCGGTGGCAGCATGGGCACTCAGAACATCCGAGTTCCAGACATTGGCGGACTTGACCCGGGCTACCATCTCGCTGGAGCCCAGCACCGCTCCTCCCATCACATCGCCGACGCCCGAGGCGAATTTCGAAAGGCTGTGGACCCATAAATCCACCGGCAGATCACCATGCTGATGGAATCCGGCAAGGGAATTGTCGAGCACGGTAAGAACCCCATGCTCCCGGGCAACAGCCGCACAGGCAGCCAGATCCGGAACCCGTGTCATGGGATTGGTCGGGGACTCGAGCACCAGCACTTTTGTCTTTCCAGGCTGAATCGTGTCGGCGAGTCGATGGAGCTGATCTATAGAAAGCATCGAAACTGTGACACCGAAACGAGTCAGGACACCTTCGACGAAAAGCCTGGTCGACTTGTATCCTTCCTTGAGAATGATCACGTTGTCACCGGCATTGAGAAGAGCCAGAAGACAGGCTGCGATAGCCGATTTGCCGGTACTGGTCACCCAGCCACGCTCGGTCTTTTGAATTCCGGCAAGCAGCTTTTCCAGAGCCGAAAGGGTGGGATTGCCGTCACTGAGATAGATCCAGCCGTCCTGCTCGCCTTTGAGCACATCTTCCCAGCACCTCATTGATGGCAGGGAAAAGCTTATGGTCTCGAAAGACGGGATGATGAATGGATCATTGGTCTCTTTGACGGACCAGGTTCTTTCTACCATGGCAAACTATCTCCTGATACATTGAGAAACAGACCGGTGCCGGTGTTCTTCTCGACAAGATCGACGATTGCCCGGGCGGAATCCACCGGCTCGATATCCGCATCAACGGGTCCGAACCTGGTCTTCACTTTGCCAGGATCGATGGCGAGAACCTTGATTCTCTCTTCTTTCAACTCGATGGAGAGACAGGAAGAGAACATATTGAGAGCAGCTTTCGCTATCCGATACGGATAGGTAGCCTGATCGTGGGGAACCGCCCCGGAAGCCACCCAGTCGAGAGAGCCGAATCGGGAAGAGATATTGACGATGGTGGCACTTTCCGATTGCCTGAGAAATGGCATGCAGGCGCGCACACAGCGTATAGCGCCGTAGCAGTGGACATTCAGAACCCGATCGAGCTCCCGGTAATCGAGACCATCTATACCCATTCCGCTGGCTCCAAAACCGGCATTGTTGAAAAGCAGGTCGACGCGACCGCTCTGGGTCTCGATGAACTCGCTGAGAACCGTCTCGGTGGAGGGCTCTTCCACATCGCAGCGCACCGGGAATATGCGGTTCGGATCTACAGAAAAGATGTCCCGGACATCATTGAGGCTCCTGACCACAGCAATCACATCGTAGCCCCGGTTATAGAGCACGTCGACGAGAGCCCTGCCGATCCCCCGCCCGGCCCCGGTGACTACCGCCACAGGAGCTCGCTTCGGACGTTCGGAGCTCTCACCTGCCCCGTCGATCACTTTCAATCTGGTCTCTTTAGCCGTCATGCCTATCGATTCTCCAGTACCGAGAAATTCTCCGGCTCGATCAGAAGATTGGCCGGCAGACTCCCGCCATGGGTACCGATCTCCATATGGTGCACCAGATAGCCGGCAGTATTCGGAAAGACGAAAAGATCCCCGGGCTCCGGAATCTGCTCCATGGCCAGACGCCGACGATAGATGAAGTCGCTCTCCGAACATAGACAACCGACCAGGAATGCACCTTCCCTGGAAGCTTCTCTGAGCCCGCCCGCAAGCAGAATCGGGTCCACGCAGAATTCCGCCCGGAAGGGTCTTAAATTCATCCGGTTCATAGCCAGACCGACAAGAAGATCGCCCCGGGTATCACGCTTGCGAAATACCACACTGGCTACGGTGGCACCAGCGCCATCGAGCAGTGCTCTGCCAGGCTCGAAAAAGAGCTTCATGCCCCGTTCTTTCAGCTCACGATAAAGATGCTTTCCAGACTCGTCATTGTCGAGCACGGCCTCGATGAATTTCGCCCCGGCGATCTCGTTATAAGCAGGATAAAGATCCGGCTGTCCGACCAGCGCCCCGTTCTCGAGGCGGAATCCGAACCCGTCATTGCCCACTGTAATCGGCTCGCAGCGCCCCTGCACAGCTTCTTGCAAGCGCGACAGGAATGCTTCCCACTGGGCGGCATCATCGAGATAACGCATCAGGATCCCGCCACCGATATCGATACCATCGACATTCTGCCCTCCGGCAGCGAGCCCATCGGCGATCTCCATGAGCTGGCGCACCGCAGCGGCCCTCTCCCTGGGATCATAACGATCGAGATGGGCGTGGAGGACCGACACTCTCAGATGCTCGCAGTGAATCACCCTTTCCAGAACGTCACCGGCTTCCTTCAATGGAAAACCGAAACGGCTGTGGATTGTCCTGCCGTCCAGCTCGAATCCGGAGAATCTCAAGCCGATCCGGGCCGAGCGCCCGATCTGCCGGGCTGCCTGCTTGATGGCATTGAGCTCGTCATGATTGTCCGCCACTATGAGGACACCCGCTTCCACCGCCCTGGCAACAAGCCTGGCGCTCTTGCCCACAGCAGTTAGAACAACCTGCTCTTCCGGCAAACCCAGCGCCAGGGTCTCCTCCAGCTCTTCGAGACTGGCGGTGTCCACCCCTATCCCCAAATCGAGACAACGAGAAACGAACCAGGGAAGCTTGTTGGCCTTGCGAGCGAAATAGAGACCTCCGTCGAGACCTCGCTCTCTCAGGGGCGCTCCCAGAGCTTCGACATTCTCATCGAAAGGAGCGGTGGCAAACAGATGAAGAGGAGAGCCCCACTCTGTCACGAGATCATCGAGCAAACCCGGTCTCTCGAGCAGTTTTTCGATCCAGGAAGACTGCCTGCCTGTCAGGGGAGGCGCACAATTCGCGTATTGAAGCTCGATTTCGATTGTGCTCATGGCGCCAGTTGCGAGGGAACATCATTGACAGCGGGGAAATACTCCTCGCCCAGGGCTTCGAAATATTCATCCACATGCTGGAGAGGCGAATCGCAGCAGAGAAATGCGCAGACTAGCTCGGCATCCCGGCTTGCCATGGGCTCCAGGCGCCCTTCGCCGTCCAGGTATTGCAAATAGGAGAGCAGTCCGGCCAGATTCATACCGGAGCTGGGACCGCCCATGATCCCGTTTCTGACGAGCTCGACGCTCTTCTCGAAACTCTCTCTGGCTTCGACTTCCTGACTGTGGTTGGCGATATTCTGCCATTCGAAGGTAACATCACCCAGCAACGCCTTTTCCCGGGGCCCGGGCACAGCCTGCCCCCTGGCCGGGCAGCATGCCACGACTTGCAGGTGAGGATTGCGCGAGCGGAGCTCCCCGGCCACACCGACCATGGTGCCGCAAGTGCCGAGAGCCAGAGATAGAATGCCGAGGCGTCCACCGGTCTGAGCCCAGAGATCCGGAGCAAGGTAACGGGCGAAGCCTGCCGGATTATCCGGATTGCCGTATTGACCCGGATTGAGCCAGCCCGGCCGATCGCCCATGCTTCTGGCGCGATAAGCCCTTGGCTCGAGCTTGCCGAACTGCTCGTGACCGGGTCCGGGATGGAGAAAAGGCTCGATTCCGAAAAGCTGCAACATGCGAAGCAAAGCCGGGGCGATATCATGGTCCACCAGAGCACAGGTGGTATCGACTCCGAAAAGCCTGGCCATGACGCTCAATGACATGACGGTGTTGGAGGAGGAGCTCTCGATTATCCGAGCGACATCTCGAAGCTCGCCACGCTCGCTGGCTGCTTTCAACATCGAATAAGCCGGTATAGACTTGACGTTCATCAGCGGCACCAGAGGCATCATCTTGGCGAGAATCCGAACCCCACGAGAGGCATAGGGATTGAGCTTCTCAGGCAGCTCCACCAGCGGTGCCGGAGCATAATTGGCCGGGTCGAGATAATCGGCCAGGGCCGTTTCACCAGTAAAAGTACCTGAACGTCTACCAGCAGGAGCCTTCTTCGCCTCAGCCTGATTGGTGATATTCGGCGCTACCTGAGCCCTGGGGCCGGCTGGCTGGCGCGCGAAAATACGCCGGTCTGCCTCGATCAAAAGGGCAACAAGCTCATCCACCTGAGAGGCGGTTTCGGTGCCGATGGAAATCCTCAGGAAAGGCGGCTCCCAGACAGTGGCCGGAGCGGTGACATAGAGCCTGGTGATATCGAAGCCGAAACTGGTGCTGAAGCCCAGGGGGAAATGGCAGGTCCGGGCAAGCTCCAGGACGGTATCCTCGAATTGCTTGTAGAGATCGACCCTGGCAAATTCTTTGCGAAAACGAATCGAGGCGACCGGGCTGCGGAACCAGGCACAGTCACCCGCCCCATTGCCCGCCCAGGAGATGCTCTCGATTACCGAAGTACCTCCGGCAAGCTCGAGGCCGGTGACCAGCCGCTCCATATTCCGAGCATGCCGCCGCATACGATTCTCGAGATTTCTCCGATCCGGACAGGGGAGACTGCCCACGCTGGAATCGGCAATATTGGCGCCGAATCTGGCCCTGGTCTTGAAAAAGCTGCTCTGGATCCGCTCCGGTGCATGCCAGGCAACGATACCACCAGTAACACCATCCATACCGAATTGATGATGCTTGGCCAGGCTCTCGACCAGGATCACATGCAAGTGATCGGGGAGGTCGGAAAGCATCCCCCCTGGCAGCAGCGGCGCGGGAAGACAGGTGCTGTCAATGACCACAAAGGTCTCGTCCACCGTTCCGGTGGCGGCAAAATCCATGATGGTCTCCAGGTCATGCACCATGACCTCTCCGCAGTTGGATACGGCATCGACGAAGATGATCCTGGGCATTACTTCTTCCAGCCTGCCTCTGAGACTGTCCTTTCCCTGAGGTCGAAAGATTTCCAGGTCCGGGAAGAACGCCCGGGCAAGATGAATATTCTCGAAATACATGGGCTCAAGGGCCATAGCCGGACCTGCCACCCTGTACTCTCCCTGCAGGAAGTGAAGCACACTGGAGAAGGCCGACATGCCGCAACTGGTGAGATAGGTTTTGATGGTGTCGGAGCCCAGGTGGCTCAAGTACTCTCTCTCGAACCGCCGCTCATAGGAAGCCGCCTCGAGATGCCCATCTCTTTTGTAGTCCAGAACATGCTCGGCAATTCCATCGCTGAGCATGTTGTCCATAGAAAAGGAGCAGGTCGTCTCATACACAGGACTCTGCCAGTCGGTCAGGCAGGCGCTCAGACCTCTATGCCTGTAGGCAACCCTCAAAGTGTTCTTGATCTCGAGATACTCCTGCCGCACCGAGGAGAGCACCTCAGCGATGGTCCCGGGCGCGCCCCAGCGCGCCACACGTTCGACCAGGTCGAAACTCTTGCGAACGCGGGCGCGGATTTTTCGAGCCGCATCCGGGGAGTCGGTTGAATCCTCGGCCAGACCGTCAGTGAGAAAACGCAGCTCGAGAAGATCCCTGACGATATCGTCGATGTCGGAGACAATGCTTTCGCCATAAATAAGAGGTTCTACTTCACTTCTCTTATGGACAATCATTGATACCATCCTCTTTTCAGGCGTATGACGCACAGGAATTGATTTCATTATTCGCAAATAGTAATTGCGACTGATTTGCAAATAACGGTCTCAAACGATACACCCGGTCTGACAGCAATGTCAATGCGGTTCAAACCTATTGCAACAACCTGTGTCGATCTTATATATAAGGGTCTGTTTTCGATTTCAGAGCCAGTGGCGCAAATATGATCCGCATATAATCTCAAAAGGTTTTGAGAATCGATTGCAAACGCGCGATAATCCCACAGAATCATGAAAAACAAGCGGACCATCTCCGGAAGCAGGCTGGCGGCGGCAACCTCCAGCGGAAACCGAAACACAGCACCGGCAGAAGCCCGGAGACCTTTCTATATTTTCTGTTTGAAAGTCCACAGCCTCATTGGTGGGATCCTTGCCGCCTATTTCCTCCTCATGAGCCTCACAGGTACCAGCCTGGTTTTCGCAGACCGCCTGGTGGAAGCCACCAATCCAGCCCCCGTCGACTCAGCCAGTAGTATGGCCGGCAGTGCAAGCCTGATGTCCATACTGGAAACAGTCAGGAAGAGCTATCCGGACTACCGGGTCACATGGCTGCATCTGAGCCCCGCGCCCGGCACCGCCACCGAGGTCTATATCGCTTCCGGATCGGACAACTCCCTGAAAAATACCGTCCTAGTCGACCCGGGGAATGGAAAAATCCTCGGAGAGCGAAACCGGATTATCCAGTTCTTGATGAACCTCCACTTCGATCTTCTCTCCGGCAAGACCGGTCGCACCGTCAATGGCTTCATGGCACTCTGCCTGATTATTATCGTGGCAAGCGGAGCCGCAGTCTGGTGGCGCGGCCCGTCCCGCATAAAAGAACGCCTGGTGATAAGCGGCTTCCGCAATCCGGTCCTTCTGAGAAGACAGATCCACCAGTGCCTGGCATTTTTCGTCCTGCCCATGCTTCTCGTCTGGGCCGTAAGCGCTCTCTATTTCGCCTTTCCAAAACCCTTCGAGGGTATGACCAGGGCGCTCCTCCAGGACTCCGAAACTGCCCCCGCCCCGACCCCGGCAACGAATCTGATATTGGACTGCAGCAACCCGGATGCCATGGTCAGGACCGCCGCACCTCTGGCACCGGGACTGCTTCCTGCCTGGGTGAAGATCCCGGCAAAAGAAAGAGATGAGGCAGCAGTTTATTTTCGACCGCCCGGGAATGCAAGAGACAAAGAAGCCATGACCCGTATCTTTGTCGACACCGGAACCGGAAAAGTGACCGGAATTCTCGAGCCAGCCGACCGGACTCCCTCCCAGACAGCCACGGCGATTCTCAAAAAGCTCCACTTCGGCACCATCGCCGGTATCTGGTCCCAGATACTCTGGCTCTTTCTGGGTCTGACACCGGCTGTCCTGGCAATCACAGGATTGTCCATGCTCTACGACAAGAATGCCCGGAGGCGCTAAGTATGGATGTCTGGAGATCGGCACTGGCCATGGTTATCTATCGCAACGGACAGGTAGAGGAAAGCGATGTGGACGGTCTCATCGAGCGCTATCGCGAAAAGAAGGGAATCTACCTGGACCGGGACATCTATTTGCAAGCCGTAGCTTCCGCCACCCGTCACTACCAGAAAAACGAGAGTCGTCTCTTCGTATGCACAGACAGTCGGTGCCTGGACCGCTCCTGGCTCTGCCCTTCCCGCCCCAATCTCACAGCCCTGGAAAGTGATCTCGATTGCCCCGTGGAGGCCACGGGCTGCCACTGGGTCTGCGAGGAAGCACCGGTGGTGACTCTGAAGAAAGGAGGCAGCGCCTATCGCTTCGACGATTGCTCTTCCCAAGAAAGATGGGACGAGGTCAAAGCAAAGCTAGCGCTGCTTCTCAAAGGCGAGACCGCTTGACAGCGCTAAGCTCGCGATTGTGTAAAGCATTCCACCGATTTCTTGACATCGAAAAATCTATTTGACGCACTGAATCTTAGTGCTAGATTGAGCCGATATTTTCATCTGATTGCTAACCATATTTGGTACCGAATCCAGTTCTATAAACCAGTACCTGCCTTTCCAGTCGTAGTTCGAATCCGCGGAGTCTGTCCGGTGATGTATTACGACTTGATTCCGAACCCATAACAAGGAGCGGTAAGCGCTATGTCTTACATGGATCTGCGCGAAGCCGTCGCAAAAATCACGGCGCTTTTGTTCGGTCCCGCTGAACGAGACCCGATTTCCAGAAAAGCCCGGCTGATTCGAGACTCGAACATCCGGGATGCTGCTCGAATGGTCGCCACGATGCCCGGTGTCATCAATATGGGCCAGGGACTGCCGGAATTCCCGGTGCCCCGGTTCCTCAAGGATGCCGCCATCGAAGCGATCAACGCTGATTTCAACCAGTACTCGAACACCTGGGGCTACCCGCAGCTCCGGAACGTCATCGCTACC
Organism: Cyanobacteria bacterium HKST-UBA02; assembly: GCA_020431945.1. The sequence continues at coordinate 17,388 of JAGQHH010000018.1, forward strand.
AAGATGCGCCGTTTCAACCAGGTGTCCTGCGATCCCGAGGCCAATGTCACCGTCACCTGCGGAGCCAGCGAAGCCCTCAACGCATCTTTGCTCGCTATCGTCGATCCCGGTGACGAAGTGATCGTCTTCGAGCCCTTCTACGAGAACTACCACCCGAACGCCATCCTGAGCAGCGCCAGACCTCGCTACGTCAAGCTCCACGCTCCCGACTGGACCTTCGACGATCGAGAACTCGAAGCTGCCTTCAACCGGCGCACCAGAGCTATCCTGATCAATACGCCCCACAATCCCACCGGTCGCGTCTTCACCAGAGACGAGCTGGAGAGAATCGGCGCTCTCTGCCGCAAATGGGGAGTCGTCGCGATCACCGACGAGATCTACGAGTACATGGTCTATGACGGGCTGAGACATATCAGCATGGCAAGCCTTCCGGGCATGGAAGACCGCACAATCACAGTGTCCGGTCTCTCCAAGACCTTCGGGGTTACCGGCTGGCGTCTGGGCTATGTGGTGGCACCGGAGCCATATAGCTCGGCACTCAGGAGAGTACACGACTACCTCACCCTGGCAGCCCCTTCACCCCTGCAGATTGCTGCGGTGAGCGCCCTGAATCTTCCGGACTCGTACTACGACGAGATGCGAGCCAAGTATCAAGGCAACCGGGACCTCGTCATGGAAGCCGCTGCCGCTGCCGGCTTTCGATTCCGCAAGCCGGAAGGAACTTACTATCTCTTCACCGATGCATCGTCCCTGGGTTTCGAGGACGACCGCAAACTCTGGGAGTATCTCCTGCGCGAGTTCAACCTGGCGACGGTGGCAGGGTATTGCTTCTTCCGTCCGGGAGCGAAAACCAATAACATTCGCTTCTGTTATGCAAAGTCCCCGATCACCATCGAGAACGCCAGAAACCGGCTGCTTCAGGTGAATGAGCGGATCACAAAGCGTTGACTTCGAGCCCGGTCACCCTGCCACAAACAGGACCTGACCGGGCTTCTTTTTTCTGGCCTGATCCTATATGCCCTAGTATTTCCTATGGAGCCAGGTAAACTTGAATCCGAGGAGATTCGGCATTCTGATCTCTAGCATCAATGCATATGGAAATTCCCTCCTGAAACGGCAATTCGTTGGGGGGCTGATTCACGAAAATCTTCTCGATGAGCTTCTGCAAATCCCGGTCCGTCTCTTTTACTCCTGTTCCATCCTTGATCCGAATCTCAGTAACTCGGTTGCCAGTCACTCTTGCAGAAACCAGAACCAGGTGACCCTTCAGTTTGTAGACCATTTGCGGGAAATTGGCTTGCTGGCCGATTCGGGTGCTTATGCTCGCGAACCAGGGCTTTAAACTTCGTTTTTTCTGAGTTCTAGCAGGATTCCAGGTATTCACCGACTCTCCATCTGCGTGGAATCGAAACCCTTGAGCGTCGGCCCCGCGATTACTAAACATAGTCATAGCAATAAGAGAGCAGACCGCCAGATGTTTCATGTCGCGTTCTCCCAGTAAGTGTATTTCAACAATAATCCAAGAGCACGAATTGACCAGAGAAAGAATCCCGAAAGCAGGGGGAAATTCCCAATTATCCGTCTAGAACAGTTCTAACTTAGAGGCTATTTAGACTCTCTTTCCGAATCGATATCAGAGCGCAGAAAGAGTGACGGAGTAGCTCAGCAAGGCAGGGACGGGGATCCGGACCTTGGATATTGAATCTTCTCGACCCGAAAGAGCTCATTGCATGAGGGGCTTTCATCTGTCAGAACATGGTGTTCTCTCGATTTGCTCATTGAAAACAAGGAAGTCCCACCCCCTTATTGAGCCAGCCACAAGCAAAAGGATTCTACTAACTCCGGAAGGAGAACATACCATGCTGCTTTTCTGTCTCTATGCCGGCCTGATTATCTCGATCCTGGCCTTTGCCACCACCGAGAAGGTCGCATCCCTGATCGCTCCCAGGAAGGAAGGCTTCAGCGCCATTCCCCGCACCATCGCCTCGATGTTCTGGCTCCTCTTCGGACCGTTCATCTCCCTGGCCAGCATCCTTATCTTCCTGCTTTTCATCGCTCTCAAGAGCTGATGCCAATTCACCCCGAGTTACCGGAAAGAAAAGACCATGAAAAAGAAAGAAAAAGAGCCGGTGCACAAACCAGTCCCCTCCCCGGGACCCCTGTTTACCCTGGATTTCGGCGGCTCTCTGGGCGCCTCATCCGGCGGCTGTCACTGCTCCTGTCAGGGCCAATCCGAACAGAAGAGCGGCTTCGACAATACCCCCAGGGTTCCACATGACCCCTTCAAGATGAAGCCCCCGGAATATCCGTCGCTCTTCTGAGCCTTTCCGAACGGCAGGCGATCGAGGCCTGCCGTTCTTCTTTTCAAAATGCTTTCTACTACTCTTTTTCGTATATTCTCATATACGTCAAATTAACAATGCCGGCCCTAGAGTTCTATCAACCCTCGTTTCTATCTGGAGTACAGCCAATGTTCAACATCGAACTAGAAGGATTCAGCCCCTCGGAAAGGAGAGAAGCCCAATTCATGCTCGGAGCCTTCAATATGCTCGAAGAAATGAATATGGGCTTTTTCAAAAAGGCCTGGACCGGCTGGCCGGAGGACGGCTCGGCTCCCAGGGACGGACGTACCGATAAGGAAATTCAGAATGTGCTCGACATGACTCTTGCATACGGATTCGGCGACCTCTACGGAAAACCTCGCTAGAAGCTCCGCTTGGACGGATACTCTCGAGGGTATCTAGGGGGTAGATCTTCAGATAGAGGCCATATCGATGGAGTCCGACTCGATCTGCCCGACTTGCAAGAAGCGAATCAGCGACGACCGGGAAACAGCCTCGCTTACCCAGTGGATCTTCAACCAGGAATATTGCACCTGTCGAAGACACAGCTCCCACTCGAAACTTGAAATCACTACGGAGCAGGCAAGTGTCAAACACGACCTGCCCATCTGCGGCAATTGCAATCGGACGATAGGAGCTACGGACGGATCTCTGACCCAGTGGATCTTCCAAGCGCATTCCTGCAACTGTCCTACCCCTCACCCCATACACGGACAGCTCCAATATCTCGACCCGGAATCCCTGCCTGGCTGGGATCGCGATATCGAGCGCTATCTACCGCTCCGCTGCCTGGGCGAAGGGGCGGGCGGCTCAGTATTCCTCTGCCGGGATGCTGTTCTCGACCGGCCCGTGGCGGTCAAGATTGCAAGACAGATGACCGAGCACCGAATCGTCTCTTTTCAAAACGAGGCCCGAGCCCTTTCGCGTCTCGAGAATCCCTATACAGTCCGGGTCCTGGACTTCGGTGTCACCGCCAAAGGCGTCCCTTTCGTAGTAATGGACTATGTAGACGGCGAAAATCTAGCCACCTGGCTCGAGTCCGGGAACAGGCTAGACGAGCCAAATGCAGTTAGACTTGTCCGACGCCTCTGCCAGGCCCTCGACCAAGCTCACCAGGCCTCGGTCCCGCATCGTGATCTCAAACCGGACAACATAATTATCATCCCGGGTGATGGCACCGACCCGGAGCCGGTCCTGATCGACTTCGGTCTGGCTGAGACGGGATTTAATGGAGACGGCATTCGCCAGGATAGCGCCATCATCGGTAGTGCGAGCTACATGCCCCCTGAAACCGTCAGAGAATCACTTTACGACGAGATCTCCGAAGTCTACTCGCTCGGCTGTATTCTTTTCGAGGTGCTCACCGGTAAAGTGGCTTTTCTGGGTGAGAGCATGGTGGAGACCCTGGGCATGCACGAGAATCCTGCTCCCGGACTGACTGAGGCCTGCCCGGAAAGCACTTTCAGTCCGGAGATGGAGACAGTTGTTGCCCGGGCGATGGAACCGGACAGAGCAAAACGATACCAGACACCAGGCGAGCTGGCCGATGCGATGCGAGATATTTGCCTTACCAGCTCCGAGCCTTTGCAGCCATCGGCATCCGGAACGAAACAGGGACCGGGGGAGAAGACTGCCGGCATTATCCTTATCGCCTCGGCCATTCTTCTATTCGGTTGCATTGCCGGGCTGTCCGCACTATTGCTCAGTCCGGACAGCCGCGAATCAGCCGCGGGTGAAGGATCGCTCGAGAAACCCAAAAGACCCGGGACCAGCCTGAAAGAGTTGTCTGATGCCATAATCAAGACCGATGAGAAAGCAACTAACGCAGCCGCACCTGAATTCAGCGAGCAAGCCGAGCCCAGGGCCCTGGTGAGAACCGCCCGGGAGTTGCAGGCAGCCGGTCGCCATCCTCAGGCAGCGGAGCTCTACAGGAGAGCCCTGGCGATATGTGACGGCAAGAACGGGAACAGAATCGTCATTCTTGCCGGCCTCGGTGATGCTCTCTACAAATCCGGCGATATGGACGGCGCCCTGGATTGCTTTGCTCGAGCGACGAGCTCCCGGGCCGAGAGCAGCGAGGAAGTTACCGCTCAGGTCCTTGCCTGGAGGGTCCGTGCCCGGATCCACAGACTTCATGAAGAACCGGAAAAGGCCCTTTCCGACATGAACCGGGTCCTGGAGACTGGCGGCACCGACGGTGCTTATCAGGAGCGTGCCGACATATACAAATCTCTCGGTCGTTATGAGGAAGCAGTCGAAGACCTCACGGAAGCCATAAGACGCCGCCGGGACGATCCTGACTCCGGTCATTTCTATTTCGAGCGAGCCTCGCTTTATCGACTGATGGGGAACGAAGAAGCCGCCAGAAAGGACCTGGAAAAGGGGAAGAGTATCAGCGCTCTCTGACGCCCCCGGTCGGGTATACTCAACACCATGAAAGAAGAGAATGTCGCCGACGTCCACCTGCTGAGCCTCATCCAGAGCCTGGAGAAAGAGATCGAGCTCAGCCAGGAGAAGACTCGTTTGATTCTTTCCTCCCTGCCTCTCGCCCTGGTCCTGGTCAAAGACGGTGCAGCCATAGACGTGGTCAATCGTGTTGTCCAGGAGATGTTCGGCTACTCTCGCAAAGACCTCTACGGAAAATCCATCAGCCTGCTCTTCCCGGATCTCGACACTGCCGCCATCCCTGCCTCCTGCGAGACCATGGCCAGGCGAGCCAATGGCGAGCGTTTCGCTACCCAGGTTTCCACGGTTACTATGACCACTCCTGATGGCGACAGGCTATTCATCTTCGCCAACGACATCTCCAAGCGCTATGAGCTCGAGCAGATCAAGCGCGATTTCATCGCCATGGTCAGTCACGATCTTCGCTCACCCCTGATGAGCATCTCGGGAACCCTGGAGCTGAGCCGCTCAGGTAAGCTCGGCGAGCTTTCCGCCCTCGGCAACGAGTTGATGGAGCAAGCCGAGAAAAGCCTCAATCGTGTCCTCGATATGATCGCCCAGCTCATCGAGGTTGAAAAACTGGAAGGCCAAAACGCCCTTCTCGACATTCAGGTCAACAACCTGTCTTTCACCCTCAAAGAAGCCACCGCCGATGTCGAGCGGTTGGCCGAGCAGAAGCGTATAAGCATCGAATCTCGCTTTCCGGACAGTGTCTACGCCGCTTACGACAACGACAAGATCCACCGCATCCTGGTCAATCTCCTTGCCAATGCCATCAAATTCTCACCGGAGGAAAGCGTGATCACCGTCGAGCACAGGGCTGACTCCGCCTGTCACGAGGTGGTGGTCAGAGACTGCGGGCGCGGGGTGCCGCCGGAAGAGCGAGAGCGCATCTTCAGCAAATATGCCCAGGTCTTCCGCTCGGATAGTCGCCAGGAAGGCGGCACCGGCCTCGGTCTTGCTATTTGCAAGACCCTTGTGGAAGCTCACGGCGGAGCCATAGGGGTAGGCGAAGGCACCGGAGGCAGGGGATCGGCGTTCTGGTTTACTTTGCCACTGCGGTCTGAGAATCAGGAGTCCTGACTGGTGAGGACATAGCCGTGACCACGACGGTTCTTGATCGAGAACTCCACCGGCTCTACAAAGACCTTATTGCGCAGACGATTGATATAGACCCTGACGATATCCGGTGAAGCTTCCGAGTCATTCTGCCAGACCCGCTGCATTATCGCTTCCTGGGTGAATGTCTTATCCTGATTCTTCATGAAGAATTCGAGCAGGGCGAGCTCTTTCGGAGTGAGGTCGATACCCTCACCACCCCTGGTGACTTTCGCACTGGCGAGATTGAGCTGGATTTCTCCTGCCGAGAGGACCTCGGACTGAATTGAGGGAGGCCGGCGCAGAAGCGACTTGACTCTCGACTCGAGCTCTTTGAAATGAAACGGCTTGGTAAGGTAATCATCAGCGCCTAAATCGAGCAGATCGACCTTGCTGCTGATCTCGTTGCGGCCTGAAAGGACGAGGATAGGAGTGGCCAGACCCCGGGACCTGCATGTCTCGACCAGGGTCCGGCCGTCTCCGTCAGGCAATCCGAGATCGATAACCATGATGTCGTAAGAGCCAAGATCGAGCCGGGACAGGGCACCACCGAGATCCGAGGCGAGCTCCACCACATGCTGGGGCGCAAACCAGGCACTGCACATTTTCTGAATTTCCTGATCGTCATCGACGAATAGAATTTTAGCCATCCTGCATGCTCAGCCGGGAAAGCCTAAATATACCATTCTCGATTTTGTCCGGGTTTCTCGAAATTACACTATATCGCATAGTGTCTCACCTCTCGAAATCAACAACTGAAAGGGAAGCCCCGTGAGGGGCTTCCCTTAACTTCAGTTGCCGATCACGCAGGCACCGCAGAGGGCAGAGTGCTGCGCCTGCCGTAAAGCGCCAGGTCCCAGCCATAAGCCTTGAAAGAACAGATGAAGTCAGGCAGATGCTCAGCGCCCACGAAGTAGACCTGCACGGCGAACTGCGCGGTGCTGATGGCGCCGCACATCTGTTCGCGGATATAGAGCATCGGGCAGGAATTGTGCACCGCCACTTTGACGATCTCGCGAAGAGGTGAGACCTGCAGGTGGAAAGTACCGCTGATGGCAGGAAACGGATGCACCTTCACCACCCCCAGAAAACCGCCGGTGGCGGGATCGCGGATGGCTCGATTGGTGCCGGGGATCGGGTTCCACCGGAGATGGTCCGGCAGTTCCAGGAATGCTGTACTCATGGCTTCGATCACCTTGCAGTAAGCCCCGATCAGTCCTGGGCGTGATTCCAGGTGTAGTTCTTCATCACCTTGTGAGCAGCCTTCAGAGCGGTCTTGCTCTTATTGTGATCGCGAGCCTTGAGCGCAGCCAGAGCTTCGTCGATGTGCCGGTTCGCCGAAGCGACATGGTGAATCTCCAGACCCGGCAGCACCTTCTCTTTGACATGACGGCAATAGACCGTCGCCTTGTCCCAGTCGTTGAAGCGCTTGAAGATGCTGAAGAAAGTGAGCTCGTATCCGGCATTGGATAGAGCCGTCTCAGCCATCTTCACCCGGCTGCCCTTGTCGATGATCTCATCGCTGGTGCCGGCGAAGCTGGCGGCAGAAGAACCGACTTCCCAGAGTTCCGCCAGGAAGGAGTCGAGCTCCTCAGCCGAAGTGGTCAGGCTCTGCCGGCGCTTCTTGTCGGCGAGAATACCGGCTATGGTCTTGGCACGGGCGACCATGGCGTGAGCGGTGAGGCTGGCGATGCCGCTGTCACTGCTCCTGGTGAAAGCCAGAAGCACTAAGGAAGTATCTTCGAGAACCTGAACATCGCTCTCGAGACGCTCGAAAACCTCGCCGGAGCGAAGACAGGCAGTGAGCACGCGACGGCAAGCCGTAACTGCGATCTCAGCCAGAAGCCCGGTCACCTTGCGGCGCTCTTCGAGCTCGCTGACACCAGCCTGGGCGACAGAGAGTTGACGGGCCCAGATAAGCGCCGCCGGAAGATCGCCCTGATTCAGCTTGGTGCGGGCATTGATGAGCAGAACATCGATTGATTCGGTGGTCATAGTGTACCCCTTCAGTTCGAAACACCCTTCGCATAGACGACACAGACGGATCCGGTCGGATCGATGGACGTCGATTAGATGCAGGCGCGAAAGGTGATAGTTTGAGAAACCTAGATGTGCGATCTGGTTTTGAAGTCTGAAGTAAAAACGCCAGAACCTATCAGAAACAAACTGCCAGTTTCACTACCAGGAAACAAAAAGAAAGAAGATTGCTGCTTTATTACAGCCATCATTCCAGCGCTCGCGCAACTTACGCAAATCAAAAACCACTCCTGACAACCACCAAAAAACCCCGAGAGAAACACCAGCCCGACCGGAGGGGGAGGTTTTCAAGACATCACAAAAGCCTGCGCAACATCCGTCCATGCCAGTTGTCAAAAGGCTCTTGAGCGAATCAGCAAGCTACAAGAGATCTGACTGATGTTTTTGGTAGCTTGTGACGTCCTACTTTTTTCTTCTTTTCTTAGATTCATTCAGCTTCGACTGTAACTAATTCCAGCTTTCTAGCAATCCCCTCCCGGTCCTCCGACACGGGACCCTTAACCACTGCGCTGAAGACCACCCCGTCTTGCAGCAAGGAACCTGACAAGGAACTTGATATGAAAAATCATGGACCCAACGGATCCTCCACCGGTGGTAAGCACTACAACTGGTGGCAAAGATTTCGGAACTATGCCAGAGCCTGCGTGACTAGCGGATTCATTCCGACTCTCAGTCCGCGCATGGAAAAACTCGGCAAGTCCATTACTTCACTCTGGGCCTGGATTCAAGTCGGCAAAGTCACTGTTGTCGACCGCCATAACCTCCTGGCGCCCGGACGTATTATTTATTGCCCCAACCATAGCTCTCTTCTCGACGCCATTGTCATCTACACGATCATGCCCACCGGCACTCGTTACATGACCGCTGTCGAAGAGATGCGTGGAATCTGGGGTCTGAAGGCGATCGCCATGGGCGGCATGGGCTCTTATCCGGTGGATAGATCCATGGGACGTTCGGTGATTCCGCCTTCTATCGAGCTGATGAAGAAGGGCACAAGAATCACGATGTTCCCGGAAGGCAAGATCAGCCCTACCGGAACCTACCTCCCCTTCAAAAAGGGCGCCGCCTGGATTGCCATCGGCACCTGCGAAGCCCTCAGTCACACCGAGAAAGTCGGCATCGTTCCGATCCACATCTGCTATCACAAGCGGCATGTGCCCAGCGCCGTCTCTTTCCTGAAGATGCTTCTGCGCTGGCGCTCCGGTGTCACCATTACCATCGGCGATCCCATCTACGTTCACGACATCAACCCCCTCGATGCGAACAACGTCATCGAAGAGGTCAAACGCGAAATCACCGGTCAGAGCTGCTCGACCACCAAAGTCGCTGACTGACGGTCTGCTCGCGTCCAGGCTCCGGTCTGGAATGAATGCGTATTGTCAATCAGGAGGGGCGGTTGAACCACGAGTTCTCCCGTCCCTCCTGATTGCATTTTTTCTACCGGGTCTTTACTACTTCTCTTAGTATCTCTTACCTACAACCAGACGAAAGCACCGGATCCCAGCCGTTCAAGAAGACATTCCTCGCACTCTTATAGTTTGAAGAATAAAAAACCACCGAAAATTATTCCTCAAACTATATCAAGAGCCACTTTGATATAGTTTGAGAAAACTCTACCCTAAGCTGAAGAACAATCCTGGGACTCGAGCCAGGCCATATAACCGCCTTCCAGATGTGTCACCGAGCCGAAACCGAGTGAGCGAAGCAGCGCCATAGCTGCCCGGGAACGGGTGCCGCTCCGGCAATAGGCTACGATGGCGACATCGGCCGGAAGCTCGCACGCCCGTCCTTCGAGATCGGACAGAGGAATATGAACAGCACCGCCAATTGCGCCAAGAGCGACTTCCTCAGCGCTTCTCACATCCAGGAGCAAGGGACCGCTACCGCCGGCAAGGGCGCCAGCCAGCGCAGCAACGGTGATGCTCACAGCCCCGGAAGCGGACTCATCCGGGCAGGCAGTCTCGATTTCCGTCACCACCGTAATGCTGGGATTGTCGCCACAAATGGGGCAACCCGGATCTCTTGCTACTTTCAAACTCTCGAATGAAGCGCTCAGAGCATCATAGACAAGGAGCCTTCCGGAAAGAGACTCGCCGATCCCGAGAAGGATCTTGATCGCCTCTGCCGCCTGAATCGAGCCCACCACCCCGGCCATGACCCCTAGCACGCCAGCCTCGGCACAGCTGGGAGCTACTTCCGGCGGTGGCGGTTCGGGGAAAAGACAGCGATAACAGGGACCATTATTCTCGCCAAAAACGCTGATCTGACCTTCGAATCGATAGATAGCAGCATGGACGTTTGGTTTGCCTGAAAGCACCGAGGCATCGTTTACAAGATAGCGAGTGTTGAAGTTGTCGGTTCCGTCGATGACAACATCATAAGCACCGACCAGTTCGAGAGCATTCTCCGCAGAGAGCCGCATGGCATAGGGCACAATCTCAATCTCCGGATTGATCCCCGCGAGCCGGGCAGCGACCCTGTCGACTTTCCGGGCACCGACATCGGCAGTCTCATAGAGAGTCTGGCGCTGCAGATTGCTCATATCCACGGTATCGAAATCCACTACACCAATGGTGCCGACTCCCGCAGCAGCGAGATATTGCAAGACCGGAGAGCCGAGCCCTCCGGCGCCCACAACCAGGGCCCGCGAGGCTTTGAGCCTGGACTGACCGGCCAGTCCGACTTCCCTCAAAAGCAGATGACGGCTGTAACGAAGCAGCTCGGCTCGAGACAGGCCCTCGTCGCTCATTGTTAGCCTCCGCTCAGAGCACAGATGATATGCAGCACCGCGGCTCCATCGAGACTTTCATCGATAGCCGAAACCGGCTCGTTATCGCGATAGATCTTGATGTGCTTGCGTATGCCGTCCTGCTCGTCGATCATGCGAAAAACGATGCCCGGGTGCCTCGATTCGAGATCGCCGAGCAAATCCCTGACGGTGCTGCCATGCGCTTCAACCCGGCTTTCGTTGCCGGTGTATGAGCGAAGCGGGCTCGGAATGTGCACGATCATAGATGCCTTTCTACCGGGAAGTCATAACCGAAAGGGAATAGATTTCAGGCAGATAGCTTACCAGACAGCTCCAGGTCTCGCCTTCATCCCGACTGCCCCAGACCTCGCCCTGGCTGGTGCCGAAATAGAGCCCGAGCGAATCTTCGCTGTCACAGGTCATAGCCTGGCGTTTGACAGTGAAATAAGCATCCCTGGCGGGGAGGCCGGAGTCCTGGCGAACCCAGGACTCGCCGGCGTCACGGCTCATATAGACCGCCGGTTTGCCATCAGGACTGGTGCGGGGCCAGACTGTCGAGCCATCCATGGGGAAGACCCAGACGGTATCAGGATCCCGGGGGTGAAGAACAATCGGAAAGCCGATGTCGCCAACCCCGGATGGCATATTCCTGCCGATCCTCTGCCATCGGGAAGCAGGTCTCTCCAGGCGATAGATTCCGCAATGATTCTGCTGGTAGAGCCGGTCGGGGAGCCGAGGATGAAGCGCCACGCAGTGCGGATCATGCCCGAATTCCACTTCGGGATCGGGAAGAAACTCGGCTTCGCAGCCCCGGTTGAGAGGCGTCCAGGAGGCGCCCCTATCAATGCTTTCGAAAACGCCCCCTACCGAGATGCCGACATAGATATGATTTCCATCTCTGGGATCGACGTTGATGGAGTGCAGGAGCTGGCCCCCTGGAGTCGGTCCGTGACCGGTCCACTGCTCATACATGGGGTGCTCGATAAAGCCCTTGATCGGCTCCCAGGTATCACCATGATCACGACTCTCGAAAAGAGCAGGAGGTGAGGTCCCGGCATACCAGAGACCGGGATCTGCTTCATTGCCGGGACTGAGCCAGAAAACCGAGTCGACGCTCAGACCACCCTCCTTCTTTGGAAATGCAGGCGGTGACTTGGCTTCGACGAAGGTCTTACCGGCATCGGAAGAGTGATAGACCGTGGGACCCAGATGTCCGGTCTTGGCCGCCATCAAGATACTCTCCGGCTTTCTGGGATCGGCCACGAGATGGTAAACGATATGACCGAGAAAAATCGGCTCCGAGAGGCTCCAGGAGGAGCGGTCACTGGCGGACTCGAGAATGAATGCGCCTTTTCGGGTGCCCACCAGCAGCGCTATAGATGCCATCGATAAAACCCGTCAGTAGGAACGAATAAGCAATAAGTCTACAGGCAGAAGTCCGGAATTTTCGATTCGTTTTTACTGTATCGTTTAGTACTCTTCCTCCCAAGAAGAAAGCTGCCGAGCCGGAGGCTCGACAACTTTCAACGCGACCGGCGCTCAGCCGATCAGGCAAACTCAAGCCGCGCTCTCGTCAGCGACGGGGGACTCGAATTTGCGGGTCAGGGAGATGCGCGGGCGGCTCAGGTCGAGGCTGGTGATCTTCACTTCGATCTCCTGACCGACAGCAAAGATTTCAGTCGCCTCACCGGCTTTCGCCTTCTCGGCACCACGGAAGTCCGAGATGTGCAGGAGCCCGTCGATGCAATCACCCAGACAGATGAAGGCACCGAACTGTTCCGAGCGGGCCACCACTCCTTTGAGAATCCTGCCCTCGAAGAGAGTCGGCAGAAATTCCCGCTGAAGCGCAGCCCGGCGGCTCAGAAGGACTTTGCGATTGACGGCATCCACCGAGACGATGGCCACGCTCACGGTCTCACCGGGACGCACCACCTGGGAAGGCTCGATGCTCCGGTTGCCCGAAAGCTCCGACCGGCGAATCAGGCCTGTGACATTGCTGCCCAGCTCTACCAGCACGCCCTGCGGAATGATCCGTTTGACGACACCGGCGACGATCTCGCCTGCCTTGAGGTCCTTGAGAAGGTCATCCTGCTCAGCCTGAACGACTTTCAGCTGGCTGAGAATGCATTCGCCGAAGCGACCCTTGCTCGGATTGAGATCGAGAACCTTGACCGGGATCTCCTCGCCCACCAGCTCATCGAGCTTGCCGAAGTGCTGGATCTCGCTTCTCGGAATGAAAGCTCTGACCCCTGCGATGTTCGCCCTGAGCCCGGCGACCTTGCCGCCCCGGGAAGTGGCAACAGCCAGTACGCGAGCCAGACCGGTTTCACCGGACTCTTTCTTGCTCTTAAGATCGAGCCAGGTCACAGCCCTCTTCTGGGAGAGATTGACGGCGCCTTCGTCGTCGGCGGCACTGATAGCAAGAAAGGTATAGACGCCTCCGACTTCGATGTCGATGGCCTCGTCACCCGGCACGAAAGAATCGGCTTTGAGACCGAGACTGACCAGGTAACCCCCCTTGCAGGCAGCAACTACTTCGCCTTCCACCAGAGAGTTGATGGCAGGTGATTCCGGAAGTTTCCAGTTTTCCATGAGACTGGCGAAAGAAGCTCCGGCGGCTTCGTTAGAAACGGTTGAATCAACAATGCTTGTGTTTTTCATACGACAATTAACGTCCTCCATGTTTTTGTTTTTTGTTTTGGAACGCTCTATCGTGAGCCCGACAACGACACACACAACTCCCGGGTCGGAAAGTAGAAAGCCCTGCTTCCCCGAGCTGCTCAAAGACGCTGCTCGAGGGGTGAAATCAGTCGGGGGACTTGAATCTGCTGGGTTTCTTACTCTTCTGAACGAGGGGGTTGTAAAGTGTAACTTAACGTTAAACAGACCGTCATATCCAAAGCAACAGAAAATTGCTCCAACTTCACAATTACAGGCTGATTCAGAGGATTAGACCGCATCCGCCATCCGCGCTAGCAGTTAAGGAACGAAATACCATTAGTGCCTGGCCCCGGATTTCGAAAAAGATTAGACGCTCTCTTACTTTCGCTAGCTGCTGGCCAGGGTATTTCGAGAGCCGGGCAAATTCGGTTTATAATCGGGAGGAAGCAATGCAGACCGTCGCGTTCGCGAGAGCGAATGAGGAAAGTCCGGGCACCACAGGGCTGGTTGCTGGGTAACGCCCAGTGCGCGTGAGCGTGAGGATAGTGCCACAGAAATGAAGACCGCCGGATTTCCGGTAAGGGTGCAACGGTGCGGTAAGAGCGTCACCAGCAAGGTCGAGAGGCCTTGGCTAGGTAAACCCCGCTGAAGGTGCAAGGCTAAGGTATAGCTCGAGGCAATGGCTGCCCGTCATCTCGAGTTGCCGACGCTGCTAGAGGGTCCGGGAAACCGGGCTCCCAGATAGATGACGGTCTATAACAGAACCCGGCTTATGCGTTGCTTCACTCTTTCAATGACCTGATAAAGAGCCTGTCCTCCTCACTGAGATCGGCTTTCTCGATAAGGTCGGGTCGACGCTCCATGGTGCGTTTGAGCGCTTCCTGCCGGCGCCAGCGAGCCACCGCCTTATGATCGCCGGAGCGCACGATCTCGGGCACCAGCATGCCCCGGAATTCGGCTGGCTTGGTGTATTGCGGACCTTCGAGCAGTCCGTCGGTAAAGGACTCTTCGACAATGGAGGCGCTCTTGCCCACCACTCCGGGCACCAGGCGCGCGACAGCATCGATCACAACCATGGCGGCGAGCTCTCCGCCGGTGAGAACATAGTCCCCGATCGAAACCTCCATGGTGGCCAGGGCCCGGATACGCTCGTCGAAGCCTTCATAGTGCCCGCAGAGGATGGTTATCTGCCGGCTTTCGGACAGATCCACCGCGATCCGCTGCTCGAACGGCCTTCCCTGAGGGGACATCAGAAGGACCGGCGATCCTTCGGACCTTTCTATCGACTCGAATGACGCATAAAATGGCTCCGGTTTGAGGACCATTCCCGCCCCGCCACCATATGGAGTGTCATCGACTTTTCTGTACTTGTCGCCGCAAAAGCTCCTGGGGTTGACGGAATTCACCAGAATTCTGCCGGCCCTGGCTCCCCGGCCTACGATGCTGGTCGCACAATAGGACTCGATGAGCTCCGGAAAGAGAGTAATGACGTCGAAGGTAAGCATGACGACAAGAGTTTAGCCGAGGCAGGCTCGGTCTGCAACGACACCGCCTCCGGACCTCACCCAAGTCTTAATATGAAAACGCCTGCCAGCGCGATTAGGAGCCCTCAGTTAGGGGAATTCAGATCAATAGGCGGCACTCGGAATCTGGCGAGATTCGGTGTCCTTTTATGGAGAGGCGGCGTTGGAATCCAACTGGGAAAAACTGAAACTCGAGGCCAACCATGCTGTCGGCCGGGGCGATTTCGCAGCTGCAGCAGACCTCTGGGTGCAGGCCCTGGAAGCCCTGGATTCGATTCCCGACGAAGACGCCCGGGTAGCTCTCACCCTCGATCGCCTCGCCGACTGTCTCTGCAAGCAGAACCGCAAAGCCCAGGCAGTTCCCGTTCTCGAGTACTGTGTCGACCTCAAGGAGCGAGTTCTCGGTGGCGACCATATCGAGCTAGCCAACACTCTCAACAACCTCGCAGAGGTCTTCTACTCCATGGGGATGTTCCAGAAAGCCCAGCCGCTTTCGGAGCGAATGATGTCCATCTACGAGCAGGTCTTCGGAAGCGAGCACCTCGGCCTGGCAATGATCGCTACATTCCTGGCGCTCATTTATCACGGACAGAAAGACTTTCAGAAAGCCGAGCCCCTGTATAAGAGGGCACTGAGCATCAAGCAGAAAGTCCTTGGTTACAACCACTCCGAAGTGGCTCTGCTGATCGAGAACTATGCTGCTCTCCTCTATGAGACCAACCGCTCGG
>JAGQHH010000019.1 GCA_020431945.1 Cyanobacteria bacterium HKST-UBA02
ATTCACTTCCGTGGGTTGGAAAGCAGGTTTGAGAAGATTGAGCCAGCGCAGATGCTGCTCTCTCACCTGATCATAAAACCAGTAGTTCTCTTCTCCCTTTCTTTCAAAGTATCTTTCAGTGGCCTGGGTGAGAACGCACCAGGTGATACCGGTAATATTACCGGAGCGGGCTCGACCACCAATTACCCTCTGAATTTCATGAATGATCTGGGCCCGGAAATGAACCAGTTGGGTCAGATCCTTCAAGGTAGACAATACATATCTATTATAGACCTGCCGGAAAAGAGGATCATCAGCCACCGGAATCGCTGTATCAAGAATAGCAGCGTCACATCGGTGAAGACAGAAATTACATCCCAGGTGGCGATCGAATTTCCCAACAATGTCGAGCCCTTTCATGGCGTCTCGCACAACCTGATCCGATTCTGCTGGTGTTTCCGGTGGTGGCACCTCTTTGGTTTTATCAAATACAATCTGTAGATGGAAAGGTTGTTCCATTTTTTCAGCATAAACCAGGGCTCGCCCCTGGCCAAGCGCGGTGGCGTGCCTCTTCTGAATATCATCAAGGTTCATCGCACCACCCATGGAATCACGGTCATCAACGGCAACAATCCGGTGCATGACTTTCAAGTTGGTGTTTTTAAGAGCTTCTGGTGCCAGTTTGTTGGGAATCTGGTCAGCAATGATGAAGCCCTGTCCATAGGATCGAATTTCAGCAAGCATGTTGGTAAAGAATTCTACCGCTTTACCTGCCGGGTTAGCCGAGTCACCACTCTGGGCTGTGGGAACATTTTTCAAGAGACGGTGAGCCTCTTCGATGAGCATGACATGCTGGAGGTTGTCGTGCGGACCCAGAGCTTCCCTGTATTCATAGAGAAAGACCAGGAGCATACCCATGAGGAAGGATTTCTCGGAGTCTTCCGAAACCATTTTGAGTTCGATAACCGTAGGCCGCTTGAAAAGAGCTTCCGGAGGAATAGAGCGCCTGGTGTTGAGCATCTGCCCCTTACCGCCGATGAGCAGAGAGCCGATCCTGGCTTTGAGAGCCGCCTGGACGTCCGGTCCGATCCTCTCCGAATAGCCGAAACTCTCGACAACCGGATCGATGATCTCGTAGAGATCCTTCATGGTCGGATAGATCTCGGAAGGACAATCCGGATCGCCGGGCATCATGCCTGGCGGCAGACGGCGGTTGGTGTTGTTGACCAGGTCCCAGCCCCGGACGTTATAGATCTCGTTGAGCGCTTTCTCCAGAACCTGGGGCATCGGAGAATACATCTCGAAACTGGCGTTGAACACCGACTTGAGAGCGTCGAGGTGGGTCTGGACTTTCACTCCCTTCATGATCTCGAATGGGTTCAGACGGAATGGGCTCACCGTCTCGTCACCCAGGGAGAACGCCTGACCGACCCCCTTGAAAGTCTCTGACATCAGCATCATATGCCGGTATTCAGACTTGGCTGGCTCGATAACCATGAACGGGATTTTGTAATTCCATAACTGCCCGAGCAAATAGAAGCAGGTGTTGGTTTTACCACCGCCGGTGACACCACATACGATCGTGTGCTTCTGCAATGCGTCCACATCGATATGGTAGAGGTTGCCCGTATCCATGCCCCGATCGAGAATGTTGCCGATTGCAATCGTCCTGGTCGGGTCTTTCGGTGGAATCGGCGCAAGGCTGAACTCCGCCGAGCGCCGGATCCGGAAGCCCGGCATCTCGCGCTTGGGAAGATGCACGAAAGCGGAAAGAGTACGAGAGGATAAAGGCGACAGGAATTTGTATTCGAGAAGCTCCTGGAAGATCTCGTCACTGCGCTTGTTCCGGAGAAGCCCGAATTGCTGGATATGCGGTCCCAGCCCTTTGATCTCGTGCGTGCGCAGCGGGGTGGGGCGGCTCGTCTCATCTACATAGGTGGCACGAATAAGCGATTGCAGGCGGACGAAAACCGAGCGATCGGCAGCAAAGAAATAAACGCCGGTGAGCCACATCCCCACCGCGGTACCGAGTTGTATGTGCTTGAGATAGGAGTCCTGCAGCTCGAGATAGTACTTGATCCTTCGCTTTTTCTCGGGGTCTTCGTTCTCCTGGGCACGCTGGATCTGATCGACGATCAAGAATTCTTCTTTGCTGACTTTGTGATTGGGAATCGGTATTGCCAGGACGAGAAATCCGAAGTCGTGACCCTGAAGACCGTTGGCAAGCCTCTCGATCTGCTCTGACTCTATGGTGTCTCCGGCAGTCGATTTGAGTGCCGGGATGCCGGTAACCAGACCGCAATGACGCGCGAGAGGCGCGACCTGCTCCTGCAGCTGCTCGGAGTCGAAGGGCTCGCTTGCAATGTCTACGCCATTGTAGACACTGTGCATGATCGACTTGAGACTGTCATACGAGACCATCTTGGAGCTCTCGCCATCGCCGTTGGTGCCATCTCCGGGAATCTGCACACCCATGTAATACTTGACACCGGTCTTGCTTCCAAGAACGAGAAAGGCCAGGTTGGCCTTCTGGCTGTGCAAGCCGGTAAGCGCATCCTCGCTGAGGTACATCCGCTTGGGAGGCTTGCTCGGGTCCTGGTCCTGCCCCTGCTGCGGCTGATTCTGTTGCTGGTTCTTTTCACGCTCGATGTCCCAGGACCTCAAAACACCGTCTATGCGCACAAAGGTCATATCGGGTATAGGCCAGCTCGTCAGGCTCGACGCATCTACCGGCCGGACGTCGAGCTCGTCGAGATCGTACCGACGCAAGTCGGCTATCTTCTCTTCCCAGATATTCCGATCTCTCGGTGTCATAACCATTTGTAGCGGGTCCCCGAACCGGTGGCTCATCGACTGAGCCTAGTAAGCGTCAATAAATAATATACATCTAAACTTACAAAAAGGCTCTCATTATCTATCTTATGCCCGTTTTTATCTTGCCAGCCCGTGTTCATCCGCCTTCTTTCGAACAGTCCGCCCGGCTTATCGGTCGTACCGACTCATCTGCGCAAGCGGCTGGAGCCGGCTATCTGACTCCGGACGAACATGATCACGCTCATCAAGAGGGCCAGAGCTACGCCTATGCCGATAAAGAGGACTTGATTGCCTCCGGGCAATGCCAGCCCTGATATCGGCTCCTGGCTTATGGTAGCGGACCAGGAGCCGTGCACATCGGCGAAACGACCGAGGTTCAAAGTGCCGTTCTCGCTGCTCAGACGGGTGCGGAACTCGCCCCGGGCAATAGCACCGCTCTCATCCTGGCCAGGAGGAAGTAACGTGCCGATGAATTCGATAGGGAAAGGATGGGCTCGACCGTCATTCAAGTCGTATTGCTTGCGAAAGTCAATCCGCCCCTGCTCCTCGCTCGACAGATTGCCGATCACAGAATATTTGCCGCCTTCATCGCTGCCCACAGACTCGAGCTCGCTTCCTCTCAGCTTCATGCTGGTGCCGAACTGGTAGAACTCCACGGGTCCGCCTTCGGTCTCAGCCACCAGGCGGAAATTCCAGCGGCCTGTGTACGGGGTGGCCTGCTCGCCGGCTCCATCCATAGAGCTGGACTGGGTTCCGCCCAGGAAGAAGATGGCACCGACACCGACAGCTGCCAGGATGAGTGTGGCGAAAGTCAGACCCACGAGCCGGCTGAGGATGGACGGTCCCCCTCCCCCGGAGAGCAGTGAGCCGGCAGCACCGGACTTTCGCAGCCGCCCTCTGGTCAGATCCTCGAGAGAAGAGACATCGTAGTCTCCGGCGTTGCCCGAGGCAGGTCGAGAAGCAGCCGGGGAGACAACCGTCTTCTCGCGTGGACCTGCGGCTCTCATACTCTCATAGTCTTCATCGAGGGAATCGAAGTCGTATTCGGGACGCTCGCCATCGGACACGGAACCGTCACCGATACCAGAAACTGCATGCTTGAGAGCGTCTCCAAGACCTATATCTTTGCCCATTGATCCGAAACTGGACGAGGGAGCGGTATCGAATATGGCATCATTGAATCCCTCGATCTCGAACACCTCCACCGAGCCTTCACCATCCCTTCTGACGGCGTCGCTTCTTCCGGCAATGCTTTCCTTGTCCTCGAGAAGAGCGCTGGGCATGGAAAGCGAATCGGAGGTTCCCACCCTGGCCATGCCGGCGGTGCCGGCCGTATCGGCAACTGCTTCGCCCTCCGTCGAGAGGGCAACCTGACTGTCTCCGGAGAATCCAACATTGTTCAAAACGATAGCGCTAGCGCCTCCGCTCCGGGAGGTCACGACATTCTCGTCGAGAACCGGTCCGAAAGTCATGGATGTCGCGGTCATCACCACCGGCGGAGCCGTAGACTCGGAACTATCACCAGACTCCTTCTTCTTGTTCTCGCCATCATCCTCGGTGCGGGGCAGGTGAATGCAATCGCCTCTGCGGCATGGCGAGTCCGAAACCATAGCTTCGGTGCGAGCCCCTATGATTACACGCTCCAGAAGGAGATGATCGATCTTGTAGATGACGTGATCCGAAGAGCCGCCGATGTTGAAAACAGCGAGCCTTGTAGGAGAAAACTTCGAGACGATAGCACCGCATATAGAGCAGACTCGACGTCTATCTCTGATTATCGTGCCGCAAGTCTGACAAATGGAAAGGTCCAACACCCCTGACCCGGATTTACGCTACGTCCCTGTCACTCTTCTTCTTTTTCTTCTTCCCGCCATCCTCTGATAGATCGGCGACTGCATGCATCTTCTCCACGAGCTTGCGATCGATTTTACGCTCGGGGATGTCCTTGAAGTCATGTGCCTTGAGCTTGAAAGTACCGGCAACGGTGCCTACCCTGTAACAGAAGAATGTCTGCTCTTCCTGACCGACAATCCTGTCGATATTGAGTTTCTCTTCGTCCATGATCAGCTCGAACTGGGGAGATGTATTCACTTTATTGAAGAAGTTCTGAATGGTCTGGTGTTTGATCTTTCGGCCGTCGACCCTGAACATCTGCGGACCGAGCATGTCGCCGTCCTTTTTGGCGAGAGCGAAAACACAGAGCGTTCCCATATTGATGATGAGCTGGCTTCGGTAATCCTCGGGAAGATGCTGCAGGGTCTTGAGGCAGCCCACGAAACCGACCTGATACCGCTTCGTCTCCGAGGTCAGGTTCTCGATGGTTTCTTTCTCGATGAAGTTATCCATCTCATCGATGTAGAGAGCAACCGGTCGCTCCTCGGTCTCGCGCTTGCCCTTGCAGAAAGACATAGCCGCCTGCTGAAGACCGGTAACGATTAAGCTTCCCAGGAGATTGGCGTTCTGGTCCAGCTCTCCTTGAGGAACTTTGACAATCAAAATCTTCTTCTCCGAGATGATATCGCGCAACTTGAGATCGCTCACAGGCTTGGTGAGGATCGGTCGGATGCGTCCGTCCGAGAGCATCGGTCCCACCCTGTTGAGGATCGGCTCCACCCAGTTGATCCACTGGTCGGTACGGGCGAGCTTTTTGTACTGATTCCAGGTCTCGAGAATAGTGATGTACTCGGTCTTCTCATTCTTGCGCCTTTCTACGGACTCCAGCATGATATCGCGGAAATCGTTGTCCTGGAGAAGATTAGGCAAATCGGTAAGGGTCCTGCCGTTGACCATGAGGAGCAGAGCCGCGTTACGAAGGATGTTGGCGGTCTGAGCGTTCCACTGGCTCTGGGCTCCCGGGGGCTCGGTATAGATTGCTTTGAAACCATGGACGATGGCGGAAGAGGCTGCCTGCAGATCACCGTCATCCGGCATCTCCAGGGGATTATAGGCAACCGAGCCGCCCTTGTAGGTCGGGTCTACCAGCATCACTCTCTTGGCGAATTCGCGGCCCTCCGGCTGGGCGGCGATCCATTCGATGATCAGATCAGAGAGCTGTCCATCGGAGTCTATGACGACCACAGCCCTGTCCTTGGACTTGATATCGTGAGTCACCATGCCGGCAATCAGCCTGGTCTTGCCCTTGTCGCCGCTGCCGATCAGGAGTATGTGCGGATTCTGAGTCCTGATATCGGCCGGAAGATTCAGCTGTGTCGGGGTGAACGGCCACCACCAAGCCCACTCCAGACGTTTGCCGAAGGGCACCGCCCCCGGAGTCAGGCGCTTGCCGAGCTCGCGGACCATCTTCATGTGCTGCGGCTTGAACTGGGAGGGAATGTACTTTTGCTTTTCCCAGACGTTCATTTTGCCTGCCGGACCGAAAAGCATCAGGAAGAACAAGAAGATGGCGGCGCCGGCACCGATACAGCAGAGGGCAATGGTAAGGAAAAGATTCTGGGTGGCCTGGATCTTGGTCTGCCCGTGACCGGGGCTCAGACCAGACAGCGGGTTGCCGATATTGGGTCCGCCCAGCTTGGGAAGACTGGGAATGCCGGGCATAGGCACCGGGTTAGTCGCCACCGTGGTGGTTTGCGCCACCAGCTGCTTGGCCTGGAATCGACCGGAGATCGGCACCATGCGAGCAGGATTGTAGATACTGTTCTCGAAGCCTTCACGTTTATGTGATTTCCAGCCGCCGTTCGCCATGAAGAGATTGCTGTCCCCCTGCTGCTCGAGCCTGGCCGAATAGATCATGGGCTCGGTGATGGCACCTTTTCGCTTCGCATCTTTGTCGTAGACCTTTTTGAAGTCGATGCGGTCAGGCGGCTGAAGTATTCCAGCAATCTCGAACATACCGAGACCGTCCTGACCCTGACCGGCAAACTGCGCGCCGGTCTGATTGATCATCATCTGAGATTGGAATGGCTGTTTGCCCGAGAAAGTCACCACCTGCCAGCGACCGCCTACCACCGGGAATCCACTGGGATCGAGAGAAGCGTTCTGCGGCTGCCCGGGCTGACCGGGCATAGGTCCGGGCTGTCCGCCCAGTCCGGGTAGCCGTTTGCCGAAACTGAGCGCGCTCTGCGGTCCCTGTTGCTGTGGAGCCCTGGCCATCTGCTGCGGCATCCCCGGGTTGACGCCAGGATTGGGCATCTGCTGAGCCTGCTGAGGCTGTCCGCCACCACCGGTGAGCGCTGAGAAAAAGGTCATACACCAGCCCGGAATCTGAACAAGGATGAACACTCCCACAGCGACAAGCACTACAGCAGTCTTGCGAGTCACATTCTGACCGGCGAGATTGACGTCGCCTTCCATCCAGTCGATTACTCCACCGGCACCGCCTGATTCTTCGTCGTCTTCTTCGTCGTCCTTGTCTTTTTTCGATTTCACCGCCTGAGGCTTGATCGTGTTGCCAGAGAAGCTGCGGCGCTTGGGCCTGGGACCGCCAGTCTCGAGCTCTTCCTCCTCGCTCTCTTCCTCTTCGTCGTCGAGGCTGGTGCTCGGACGTGCTTTCACGCCACGAGGCATGGCGACCTTTGGACGTTCGTCCTTCTCTTCGTCCTCCGCCCATGGTTTAGAAACCGGCGGCTCGTCAGCGACTCTCAATACAGGCGGCTCTTCCCGCACAGCGGTCGCCTCGAGGGGAGGCGTTTCAGGCATGCTTTCCGCCTGCATCTCGGTCTTGCTTACCGGAGAGCCGGAAAAGAAGTCGAAGGCATCATCTCCTGACGAACCGGAAGTGAAAGATTCGCTGGAGGAAGACATCGAGGTGGAGGCGATGGGATTCTGGCTCCCGGACTTGTCTTCTCCGAAGAAATCCACCAGATCCTGGCGGGGGCTGGCCGGTGAAGGATCTTTTACTTCTGCCGGCTCTGACGCGGATGACGCTGCGACAGCCTCTTCCGGCGGGGCGACAGCCTGATTGGAGCCGGTGGTGAAGAACTCCTCGGGATTGAAATCTGGTCCCACCTGGTTGACGAAATCGAAAGATCCACGAGCTTCGGTACTGTTTCCGGACAGACTATCACCGATACCGGCAGTCCGGGCTGCGTTCTCTGTCTTACTTTCGGGGATCGGGCTCATAGCCTCCGATGTCATTACATCAGCAGCTTTCTCGACAGCTGTGGGAATCGCCGGCTCGAGTTCGGAATCCGCCTGCCCCGCGGAAAGCGCTGCAGTCATTTGCGAAGCCAGATCCGGGGTTGCTTGAGGCTCCGGTACCGCCGTCGGCTGGATCGGGGCGCCGCCTTCGGAGCCGGAACCGGATACATCGGGGGCGATCGGGGCACTTTCCTTAGGAAGCGAAGTTGCCGAAGGAACAGAAGCCGGGCCGACCGGAGCGCCGATGGCTATGGAAACGGCGCTGGAAGAAAAACCGGGGCTTCTAAAAGACTGGAAATAAGTTCCGGGTACAACAGGTCCCCCGGAGTTCTGGCTCGGGGGCGCCTCCCCGGTGTTTTCCTGAGACGCAGTGCTGGCAGAGCTTTCAGCACGCTCAACAGGAGGCGACTCAAGCGCCGAAGATTCTGCGGCCTGGGCTGC